>JADLCC010000275.1 GCA_020847425.1 Saprospiraceae bacterium | reverse complement strand
CCAAGTCCCCAGGATAAAGACAAGCCGTTGACATCATCGCGGATATCTTCGTCTTCCGTGTTTTGGGTATTGGTGCCGCGGATATCGCCGAGGCTTTTGGTAACGAAGCCAAGGGTGAAAACCGGGAGCTCTGCGTAAAATTTAATGCGCGAGTCTTCATTGGACCCTCCCCGCATCCGCAGACCGATCGGGATTTCTACGTAGTTGATGCGATAATGTAGTTTCGCAAACTGCGGCAATGTGTCGAACTTCGGCGCACTCAAATCTGATTTAGGCCAAAAAACACCTTTGTTATAACCATTTTGAATCGTTCCGCCCTGATTGAGGCCAAAACCGAGCCCTGTGGTAATGGCATAATTGGGTGCAAAATAGTATTCTCCCAGGGCGCCGAATTTTAATCCCCAGTTAGAACCGCTCCCTTCAATATTTTTGTCATTGGTGCGCATCCACGACCAGGTAGGGCTGGCCTGGAAGCCAAAACGCAGACTTTGGGCTTCCTGGGCAAATACATGACCCATCAACAGATAAAAGACAGAAACTACAGCAATTTTTTTCATAATCGACAGTTTTTTTGCAGTTTTAAATACGTGCATTTCAATAGACTTGTTGCGACCCGAAGCGTCACAGTGTGGAGCGACGGATGCCGCAGCAAAAATCGCAGTTTTATGATAAGAAAATCAAAATTTAAAAACAGCATTTATGCTGTTGTGTTGCCGGGTATGGTAGCGCTCCTGGTATCGGGTTGCGGCGGCGCCGACAAACGAACCTTACCCGATGTGTCAGATATTCAGGTTTCCGTCCGGATGCAGCGCTTTGAAACAGACCTGTTTGCTATGGATACCAATAATGTTGCCAACGGTATGGCCTTATTGGAACAAAAGTACCCTGTTTTCCTGCCTTTTTTTCTAACACAAGTATTACGTGACCCCGGTAATCCCGGAGAAACGTCGGAACAAGCCCTCAGCGGGTTTTTAAAAGCCCCGCAGGTGCAAAAATTGTACGATTCCTGCCGCACCAAATATGCCGATTTGGCGTGGCTGGAGCGCGATCTGACCCAAATGTTCCGGTATTACGCCTATTATTTCCCCCAAAGAAAGACGCCGACTGTAGTAACCACGATCACCGAACTGGTGGGCGATGCTTACCTGGTAAACGATACCTTGTTGATGTTGAGCCTCGATTATTTTATGGGAGAACAGTTTTCGGCGTACAACCCCGATTATTTTCCGGACTATCTGCGCCGACAGTTCAAACAGGAATACATGACAACAAAACTGGCTACAGCACTGGCCAGTGGCATTGTGGGACCCCCAAAAGGGGATAAAATTGCCGATTTTATGCTGAATAACGGCAAAATTCTCTACCTGGTCGACTGCTTGTTGCCCGAAGTGCCCGATACTTTGAAAATGGGATATACCCGCGAACAATTGGAAGGCTGTTATGCCAATGAGTCGGAAGTATGGGCCAGGTTGCTCGACCTCAAAGTATTGTACACGCCGGTGAACAATAAAAACCAGAAAATTGTCATGCCCAGCCCGGCAGCAGAAATTGTTTTTCAGGAGGCCCCGGGCGAAATTGGCAACTGGGTGGGTTGGCAGATTGTAAAAGCGTACATGAAACGCAATCCTTCGACCACCATCGAACAATTGTTGAACTTTACGGATATGCAGAAGTTTTTGGAGCAGGCCAAGTACAAGCCTAAGCGGAGTTAGCGATACGAGTTGATGAGGGTTTATAAAGGTTGATGAGGGTTTATAAGGGTTTATAAAGGTTGATAGTCACTTTTCAGAATAGGAAAACTAGATCTTTAGAGCGGCCCTTATCAACCTTTATAAACCCTTATCAACCCTTATCAACCTTTATAAACCAGTAGATTCATTTACCTTTGCTTTCAATGAAATTCAGCCAGTCATTTTCTTTTTTTCTTCGATCCGCCCGGGCATTCCTTCCGGTAGCGGCAGGGCTGTTTTCGCTGCAAACCAATCTACTTCTCGCCCAGGCGCCGGTCACTTTTGAAGCGACCACCGATTACCGGGAGGTGGTGGAAGGCAGTGCGTTTGAAGTTACCTTTTCATTGAAAAATGCACAGGGGAGCCGTTTTATCGCACCAGACTTTAAAGGCTTCAAAGTAACGGGAGGGCCTTCGGAAATGCGCGGCATGAGCATTGTAAACGGCCAGACCAGGGCACACCAAAGCTGGTCGTATCAACTGGAGGCATTGCGTACCGGATCATTCACGATTGGCCCGGCGACTGTAACGGCAAATGGAAAAACCTGGAATACAAAAGCATTAACGATACAGGTAGTAGCCTCCCGGGCAGGCAAGGGCGCTTCGGCTGTTCCGCCGAATGGCGACGACCAGATATTTGTTACCGGAGAACTGGACCGGGAAACGGCATACCCGGGTCAGCAGGTTACCTGGCGCATCCGGCTCTATACGCAGTTGTCCGTCGAAGGGGCCGATTTGATTGAACTCCCTGATTTTCAAGGCTTTTATTCAAAAGAAAAGCGCCGGTTTGATACCCGTGTGTCATACCAGACTGTGCGCGGTAAAAAGTATGCCGTAAAAACCCTCCATGAAGAAGCCTTGTTTCCCCAGGAACCCAAAGAAATAACTATTGGAGCGGCAAAGGTGCGGGCTGCTGTGGAGTCGGCAGGCGGTTTGGGAATGCTGCTGGGCTCCAAACCTGTTTTATTGCAAACGCAACCCGTTCGCTTGAAAGTAAAGCCGCTTCCGGATCCGGCGCCGGCCTCTTTTTCGGGGGCTGTCGGGCAGTACGAGTTTTCGGTGTCGGCCGACAAAAATGCGCTCAGCACCGATGATGCCCTGGTAATTACGATAAACGTACAAGGCAATGGCGACGGCAATCGTGTTGCTCCGCCTGCACTGCCCTCTTCCGACAGCCTGGAAATTTTTGAACCGAAAGTTACTGCGGAAGAATCTTATGAAAATATGGAACAACTGGTGCATTCCAAATCGCTGGAATACATCGTGCTGCCGAAAGAACCGGGTGTTTATTCGCTTCAGCCTTCTTTTGTTGTTTTCGACCCCGACAGTAACCGGTACATCGTAAAAACAGTACAAAGTATTGATTTTCAGGTGACTGCCGGAAAAAATTACCGACCCCGATCTACTTATCAGGATTCGCTGGCGCTCCTGACACCGGTACCTGAACCGACAGAAGCAGGGTGGAAACAGTGGGTGACTTCTCCTGTTTTTTGGGGACTGTGCGCACTCCTGTTTGTTTTTTTTATCGGAGTATTCCTCTGGAAAAAGCAACAAAAAAAAGCGCCTGTTTCAGCCCCCCCAAGTCAGCAGGTCGCCGTTTCGTCCAGGAGCTTCCGCGACCGTTTCGCGGCTATTCCACAATTGCTACAGGCCGGACAACCCCGTGCATTTTACGATGCGCTGCTCAAATCCATTCAGACTTATCTGGGCGAAAAGATTCATCTAACACCCGCCCAAATGAATCAGGAGTATGTGCGGCGCCGGCTAACGGAATACCAGGTACCTGCCATCCGGATACAGGCATTACTGGCGATCTGGCAAACTTGCGAACAATCCGTGTATGCGGGTCAAAACCAGGCTGCACAAATGGAAAGCACCTGGAAAGCAACCGAATCCGTATTGAAGGATTTGGATAATGACCTAAGGCATAGCGGCAAAATTGAGATGAGGTGATGCTTGCGAAGGGTGTTTTTTGCCTCTTGCCCAGTTCTACAGTCCCGCGATGCAGATATATTTTACCTCTAAAAACTCATCCAGTCCGTATTTGGAACCTTCCCGGCCTATTCCGCTTTCCTTCATCCCGCCAAAAGGCGCCACGGTGGTCGCTACCAATCCAGTATTGACGCCGATCATTCCGTAATCCAGCGCTTCGGCCACCCGGAATACCCGGCCAATATCGCGGCCATAAAAATAGGCAGCCAGCCCGTAAGGCGTATCGTTGGCGATTTGAATCGCCTCCTGCTCCGTTTCGAATCGCGTGACGGGCGCTACCGGTCCGAAAATCTCTTCGTGCATAATATCCATACCCGAAGTGACATCGGCCAGTACGGTCGCTTCAAAAAAAGTGCCCGACATGGCATGGCCGCCTGCGAGCAAACGCGCGCCTTTTTTGGTGGCGTCGCCTACAAGCCGTTGCACTTTGTCCAGCGCTTCGGTATTGATAAGCGGTCCGATGCTAACGCCTTGTTCTGTGCCTGCGCCTACTTTTTGTTTTTGGACTGCCTGGATAAATTTTTCCAGAAATGCCTCATAAATGCCGCTTTGCACCAGAATTCTGTTGGCGCAAATGCAGGTTTGCCCGGCATTGCGGTATTTGGAAGAAATGGCGCCTTCTACGGCGGCATCCAGGTCGGCATCGTCGAAAACAATAAACGGTGCATTGCCGCCCAACTCGAGCGAAATCTTTTTCACGGTATCCGCACTTTGGCGCATCAGCAACTTGCCTACCTCCGTGCTACCGGTAAAAGACAATTTACGGACAATGGAACTATCCGTCAGCGCTTTACCGATGGCAGGCGCATCCATACCGGTTACAATATTGATCACGCCCGGTGGAAATCCGGCTCTAATGGCCAGTTCGGCCAAAGCCAGCGCGGAAAGCGGCGTTTCTTCGGAGGGTTTTATCACAACGGTGCAACCAGCGGCCAGCGCGGGCGCCACCTTCCGGGTAATCATGGCATTCGGGAAATTCCAGGGCGTAATGGCCGCCACAACGCCAACAGGTTGTTTGCTCACCAGCAGCCGCAGGCCGGGCTGATGCGGCGGAATAATGTCACCATAGGCCCGTTTGCCTTCTTCTGCAAACCATTCAATAAACGAAGCGCCATAACGCACCTCTCCACGTGCTTCCGCCAGTGGTTTTCCCTGCTCGAGGGTCATCAGCATTCCAAGGTCTTCCGCATTGGCCAGGATCAAATCGTACCAGCGGCGTAGTATGCCTGCGCGGACGGTGGCTGTTTTGGAACGCCAGCCGGGCAACGCAGCATCTGCGGCTGCAATGGCCCGGTGTGTTTCCGCAGCCCCGCAATCGGCCACCTGCGCCAGCGTTTTATTGTCGGCAGGGTTGAGTACAGGAAAGGTTTTGCCCGAGTCTGCACCGACCCATTCACCGTTTATAAAACTTTGGTGGCGCAGTAGGGTGGAATCTTTTAGAAATGCCATTTGTGTAGAGTTTATGGGTTGAGAATGGGTTGAGGTTATTGATGGTTGAGAATGTTGATAGTTGAGAATGTTGAGGGTGGTAACTCATGGCTTGAGATACCACCCTCAACCCTCAACAATCTCAACCCATAAACTACTTAATCGCAATCGTCTGTCTTGCCCGCCAGGCCCAGAACAGCGCAGCGCAGGACACTAGTGCAAAAGCGACAGGAAGGCTCCAGTATTTGGCAATAAATCCGATCAATGCGGGGCCTCCCAGAAAACCGACCATGGCAAAAGTATTCATGGTGGCCAGTCCTGCGCCCGGCGCCATTCCCGGTACCCGGGCTGAAGCGCCATACAATATGGGGGCGCCCAGCGAAACACCTGCTCCGACCATTGCAAAACCGAAGAGCGCGATACCGGTACTCTGAAAAATAACAGACAGCAACAAACCGACCGCTACTACGATACCGCCGCCCATCAGCACGATACGCTCACCATAACGAACCAGCAGCCCATCGCCCAGAAAACGCCCGCCGGCCATAAAAAAAGCATAAGATGCAAATCCCCAGCCGATCATATAGGGCGGGGAATCCAGCACTTCTTTCATGTAAACTGCCGACCAGTCTGCCATCGTCCCTTCCGCAAGGTTGGTACAAAGGCTTATGGTGATCAGGCTCCAGAGCATGGCGTTCGGGAATGCAAATTTTTTGCCCATAGGTGCATCATCCCCGCCGGTATGAACCACTTCCTTAAAGGTCTGCAAAGGGCCGCGCAGCAGCAGGGTTGTACAAACCAGCAACGCAGCAATGATGGTCATATATAGGATAGGCAGCACCCCAAAACCTGTAAAAACGCTTGCCAGCGCCGAACCGGACATGGCGCCTGCCGACCACAGGCCATGGCAGGTTGACATAATTCGGATATTTTGCTGACCTTCCAGCATAGTGGAATAGGTGTTCATGGCCACATTGGTGGTGGAAAAAGCAGCGCCGGCCATAAATAGCGATAACGCCAGCAGCCAGATGCTGGGAGCGATCAAAGGCGTAATAAATAAAACCGAAGCCAGCCCCAGCGCGGCCAATGCCGTTTTGGCCGCCCCAAAACGGTGCAATATGGGAACCGCAAAAGGGTTCATGATCGTGACACCTGCCGGAAGCGACAACAATAGCAACCCTAACTGGGCTTCATCCAGTCCGAATTTTTCTTTTACAAATGGAATCAGCGCTGACCAGGTGCCATACAGTAACCCGGTACCTGCAAAAATTAACCCGATGGACCGGGCAAGATAATGTCGGTAAAAATTAGAAAAAGCGCCCACCGGTATTAATCCACTTTTGAAAAAGTAACGGTCGAACCCGGGCGCAAAAAGAGAATGCCTGTGGTGCAGATGGTGTCGCCGATCTGGAGACCTTCCGTAATTTCGATCATTCCGGCTTGTCGTACGCCCGTTTTTATGGTTACGAATTGCGCTTTGCCACCCTTACTGACGATTATTTTTTTATCCCGTGCCTGTGGAATAACGGCCTGATTAGGCACCAGCAACGCTTGTTGTTTGTTCCCCAAAGCCAGATTCACCTCGGCGAAAGCGCCGGGCAGCAGCCCTTTGCTGTTTCGAACCAGTGCCCTGACCAGCAGGTTGCGCGAATCCGCTTCAATCCGCTGCTCCGTTGCCTGCACTACTGCGGAGTAAGGTGTAGCACTTCCTTCTACATTGAAAGTGACGGTTTGTCCTGTTCTCAACAGCTGGCTGTATTTTTCAGGTATGGAAAAGTCGAGTTTGAGTGTTGCAGCCGATCGCAGGGTCGTGACGGCAGTGGAAGGGGTGACATATGCGCCCGGACTGATCTTCCGGAGCCCGATGACGCCGTCGTAGGGCGCACGGAGTTCCGTTTTGTTGATGTTGATTTTGGCGAGTTCCATTTCGCTGCGCAGGGTCTGCGTTTGCAGTACGGCGAGGTCGTATTCCTGCTGGCTCACCCCTTTTACCTTGAGCAGGTCGGAAAGCCGTTGTTCTGTTATCTCGGCCTGTTTTATTTGAGTCTCCAGTTTCCGGAGTTGGGATTTCAGGTCTTCGTCAAATATTTTGAGCAGTAATTCTCCTTTTCTGACGCTTCGGCCTTCCGGCAGGTTAATCTGCACTACCCGTCCGGATGCTTCAGGGTGTAATTCTGTTTCTTCTGCTGGCAGAAGTGTGCCGCTGGTCGTCACATTTTCGGTCAGCACACTGGGTTTTACCGTGTAGCCTTCCACAGAAGAGACAACCAGGCCTGGTTTTGGCGCATTCGGGGCTCCGGCTTCCGGTTGTTTATCTGTTTTGTTACAGGCGGCAAACAGCAGCAGGAGGAAGAGTAAAGAGGTGTATTTCATGTTTTTTATATCAAAGTTCGCAATAGTTGCAAGAATAGGGTTTTAACACGAAATCAACAATGTGGTTGGGTTAAAATAAAAAAACCCTCCTTGCTGGGAGGGTTTTTTCTAGTGCTCATTTATGAGTCTGCACGTGGAAAAACAAGTTTGAGGATTCCTCTGTGCTTTATCTGGCAAAGCAAGTTGAAACCAATCTTTCTACAACGTTTGGTTTCGGTTGCCTGGCTCATTTTGCTTTTCGCCTATTTATTTTAGTGTCTCAGGCTGTTGAATGGCCGCATTTCTTCTCCCAGCCAGTTGATATTCCACTCATCGACAGTGATAATGCGTTTGGCCTGGCGGCTCATTTTACGACGAAGATAAGCCAGTGCAAGGCGTGGCGATTTAAGCCACAAGCGGCGGAATTTATGGATACGACGAGCCATGGGTAGAATAGTTTTTGTGATTATTGTGAATGGGTTAATGTGTTGATTACAAATAAATTAACGCAATTTAAACCCATTAAGTTTCTACGTGCAAAATATTTTTTAGTTAAACTTTTCAAATGTCGCTATTCAGTCAAAAACAGCAAAGTGCAAAACCCGATGTACCTTCGCACTTCTAATTTTGTTTATTATCTGAAAAAATTTCCATGAGTGACATTTTGTCTATTGTTATACCGGCTTACAACGAAGAACGAACCATCCACCGGATTCTGGATAAAATCAAAGCGGTAGAACTGATCAACGGCATACAGAAGGAAATAATCATAACGAATGATTGCTCCAAAGACGACACCGAAGGAGCGATCAGACGGTATATGGATGCCAATCCGCAGCTCAATATCCGCTACCTGAAACACGAATTCAACAAAGGCAAAGGTGCCGCCCTGCATACCGGGATAGAACATGCCAGCGGGCAGTATATCATTATCCAGGATGCGGATCTGGAGTACGACCCGGCGGAATACAATATTCTTTTGCGCTCCATCCTGGATGGTTACGCCGATGTGGTGTACGGTTCGCGTTTCATGGGCGGGCGGCCGCACCGCATTTTATTTTTCTGGCATAGCATCGGAAACAAGTTTCTGACGTTTACATCCAATATGTTTACGAACCTGAACTTGACGGATATGGAAACCTGCTACAAGTTATTCAAGGCAGATATTCTGAAAGGGCTGCAGCTGAAAGAAAAAAGGTTTGGTTTTGAACCGGAAGTAACGGCCAAAATCAGCCGGATTCCCGATATCCGTATTTATGAAGTGGGCATTTCATACTATGGCCGCTCTTACGCAGAAGGCAAAAAAATCGGTGCAAAAGATGGATTCAGAGCCATTTATTGCATCCTGAAGTACAACCTCTGGGCAAAATAAATCATGCTGAACATCAAGGTACTGGATCAATACATCATTCGGCAATACCTGGCAACGGTGCTGTTCTCCCTGCTGATCTGCACCCTGATCACGGTAGCTATCGATTTCAGCGACAAGGTGCAGTCCATCATTGAAAAACCCTGTACCTGGAAAGATATACTGGCTTATTATGTGGGTTTTACCCTGCATATGGCCGGTTTGTTGCTGCCGCTGTACACCCTGATCGGTGTTGTGTTTTTTACCTCCCGGCTGGCTTTCAATTCCGAAATTCTTTCTGTTTTAAACGCCGGTGTAAGTTTTACACGTCTGCTGCGCCCTTATCTGATGGCGGGAGGCCTGGTGGTATCGGTGCACCTGCTGCTCAATCACCTGGTAATCCCGTATACCAACGCCTGGAAATTGTATTTTGAAAACACCTTTGTCTGGACCGACCAGGAAAAGGGCCGCACGTCCAATGTGCATTTTCTGGTTTCGCCGGACACCAAAGTGTACATCAGGGGTTACAACAAAAACAACCAGTCGGGTACCGGACTTCGCCTCGAAAAATTTGTCAACAACCGGATTTCCAGTATCCTCGAAGCGGATAATATGAAATGGAAGCCCGAAGCCCAGCGCTGGGAACTGAATAGTTATTCGGTTCGCACGTTCGATGGTTTGCGGGAAAGTTACAAACGGTACAATACGCCCCTCGATACGGCCATCAATCTGGCGCCGCAGGATTTCATATACTACCAAAACCAGAACCAGGCCATGACTACCGGCGAGCTGCTAAAGGCTATCGAGCGCGACCGAAACCGGGGCATTGCCAACAGAAGTTATGAAATTGAAATGCAACGCCGCACCGCCGATGCTTTTACCAATATTATCCTGACGATTATCGGTCTGGCCGTTGCGGGCCGGAAAGTGCGCGGCGGAATGGGGCTGCACCTGGCCCTGGGCATTGGTATCGGCGCATCGTTTATCCTGTTGTCCAAATTTGCCGTTTCTTTTGCCATCAGTGGCACCGTACCCGTTATCGTTGGCATGTGGATCCCCAACATGTTTTTTAGCGTTGTTGCGATATGGCTGGTCAGCAGGGCACAGAAATAAAGGATAACCAATAACTTATAAAGGATAACAACAACTAATGAGCAAAAAAACATCCCGCTCCCGTTTAGCCTATATACTGATTGCAGCCTTGCTGATCTCGACAATATTCGTCACGATTCAGCCCTTTTTACCTGCATTAGAGAAAAATACCCCACAACCGCCACCTCCACCGCCGCCCGTCGAGCAGGTGGCAGTTCCCACTTTTAATGTGGATTCCGCTTACCTGTTTCTTCAAAAACAAGTGGATTTTGGCCCCAGGGTGCCCAATACAGCAGCCCACCAAAAATGTGCGGCCTGGTTTTCCAAAGAATTTAAACGGCACGGACTGACCGTGATAGAACAGCCGTTCAAAGCCATCCATTATAAAGGCACCACTTTTAATGCCGTCAACATCATTGCCCAGTATAAACCCGAACTGCCCAAACGTATTCTACTGGCCGCGCACTGGGACAGCCGTTTTCAGGCCGATAAAGATGAAAAAAACCAGAGCAAACCCATCGACGGCGCAGACGACGGCGCCAGCGGCGTAGCGGTGTTGCTCGAAATCGCCAGAACCCTGGCCACCAATCCGGTGAACGTGGGTGTGGACCTGGTTTTATTCGATGTCGAAGACCAGGGCGATGACAACGGGGCATCCGAAACATGGTGCCTGGGCTCACAATACTGGGCCAGTAATTTGCACAAGCCCGGTTATATGCCATACACTGCCGTACTGCTCGATATGGTAGGTGCAAAAGACGCAAAGTTTATGAAAGAAGGCATCTCCATGCAGGTGGCGCCTGAAACGGTTGATAAAATCTGGAGCCTGGCCAGCACGCTTGGATATGGCAGTTATTTTGATCCGAGTCTTCGCTCAGGTATTACGGATGACCACGTTTTTGTAGCGCAAGGCGCTCGCATTCCTATGGTCGATATCATTAGCACGCCCAATGAAGGAGAGGACCCTTTCGGCAGGCACCACCACCGGCACAGCGATAATATGAGTGTGATCGACAAAAACAGCCTGAAAGCAGTGGGCCAAACCATGACGACGTATGTGTATCAGACGTATAATGGGGTGTTGTAAAAGGTTGATGGGGGGGGGTATGAGGTTGATAAAGGTTGATATCCAACCACTTGGAAGGGAAACTAATATCTATAGAGCTGCTTTCATCAACCTCATAAACCCTTATCAACCTCATCAACCCTAAAAATCACCGGCTTCGAAGGAGAAACATCCAGATCAAACGACGCCGTTTGCAGGTTGAGCAAATACAAACCGTCTTTTACCGGATTCGGCACATAAATCATTTCCGTGATCGTACAATGCGCCCGAACGGCATCCGGGTATTGCCAAAAAGCGCGGTGTGCCAGCAAAGCGCCGCCATCTTCCTCCCGGTCCACAGAGGGCAAATCGAGCAACAGGTGTTCAATGCCCATTTCAACTAAAAAAGTTGCGGCTTCCTGGTGCAGGTAAGGAGGGTTTGCGCCTGAATAATTGCAGCGCATTTTCAAGTCGTCATTGGGCAAAGTTCTGATAATCAGCGCTTTTACTCCTTTTTCTTCCAATACTTCCTCCAATTGGTCCCGAAAAATAACCCGGTCGCCGTCCTCCGTTTTTCTGGGGAACAGGCTCACCAGTTTTGCCATAAAATGGTGCGCTGTCAGGCATTCGCGCAGCACATACCGTTCGCGGGCGATATGCCCGACACACTCGGTGTGGGTGCCGTTTCCATGGGGATTGAACCGCACATTAAAAAAATTCACAACACCGCCTCGAGCGGTGCTTCCCACGAAGTCGCCGGCAACAACAGGCGAAAAATCCACCGGAGGCGCCCAAAAACAGTTGGGATTTTGCATGCCCTCGCGCAGGGGAATCGACAAATCTATAGGTTGAGACAAGTCCGCCTCAAACCGGTCATTTCCGTGTAAAAACTGGATTTTCATACATTTTCAAGGTATTAATGCGCGTAAAATACGCCGCACCAGGCCCGGACCTTCATACACCAGTCCACTGTAAACCTGCACCAGATCGGCCCCGGCCAGTAGTTTTTCTTGTGCAGCCGCAGCAGAATCGATGCCGCCGACGCCGATAATCACGGTATCCGGACCCAGTTTTTCCCGCAATGTGCGAATGACGGCGGTAGCGCGTTCGCGCAGCGGTGCGCCGCTCAACCCGCCCGCACCAATGTTTTCCAGCGCTTGGTCGGGTGTCGATAAATTGGACCTGGAAATGGTGGTATTGGTGGCGATAACGCCGGCCAGTCCCGTTGTTCGTACAATATCTGCAATCTCCGCCAGTTGCTCGTCGCCCAGATCGGGGGCAATTTTCAGCAAAATGGGTTTGGGTTTTTCCTGCGCCTTGTTTTTTTCCTGTAACAGCGACAAAAGCCGGGTCAGGGGTTCTTTTTCCTGTAATGCCCGCAGGTTGGGCGTATTGGGAGAACTGACGTTGACCACAAAATAGTCTACCCAGGGGAACAGCGCCTCAAAACAACGCAGGTAATCGCGTTCGGCTTCTTCGTTGGGCGTGTTTTTGTTTTTCCCGATATTCCCCCCGATAATGATACCCTGGGGAATCCCTTTAGCGCGCAATTTCCGGAGCCTTTCCACCAATGCCTCCAGACCGTCGTTGTTGAATCCCATCCGGTTGATCAGCGCCCGGTCGCCCGGCAACCGGAACAGCCGGGGTTTTGGATTGCCCGCCTGTGCCAGGGGCGTTACCGTGCCCACTTCAATAAAACCAAAACCCAGGCAGGCCAGGCCTTCAATATGTCTCCCGTCTTTGTCGAAACCTGCCGCCAGGCCAACGGGATTGGGAAATTCGAGCCCCAGGATATTTTTTTTCAAAACGGGAGAAGCAGCACAAAACATCTTTTGCAACACCCAGCGGGATGGTGGAAAAGCGGCGGCGGCATCCAGTAAAAAGACCGTAATCTGGTGGGCTTTTTCGGGTGAAATGCGGAAAAGAAGTGGTTTGAAAAGTGCGTACACGGGAAAGTTACGGGTCTGAAAGGCGAAAGAACGGCCAAAAGTACAGTTTAACCCTGATTAATGTGGTGGCGATCTGCGTACCTTTGCAGGAATTATGGTAGATACAGGTACTGAAAAGACAGACAAAAAAGATATTCGCAGTTTGAGCCTGCCGGAATTGGAAGCGCTTTTCGCGACCTGGGGAGAGCCGCGTTTTCGCTGCAAACAGGTGTACGAATGGTTGTGGTCGAAAGCGGTGACCGACTTCGATGCCATGTCCAATCTTTCCAAAGATTTGCGCACGAAACTGAAAGAAAATTTCAGTTTTCACACCCTTTTTGAAGATAAAACACAACACAGCGGAGACGGCACCATCAAATCCCGTTGGATCACCTACGACGGGCACCGCATCGAAAGTGTACTCATTCCTGTTCCTGCCGACGAGCGGTTTACGGTCTGTGTCAGCACGCAGGTGGGTTGCAGTCTTACCTGTACTTTCTGCGCAACGGGCAGGATGGGCCGCAAACGCAACCTCGCTCCCGGCGAAATTTTTGACCAGGTAGCAGGTGTGAACCGCCAGAGTATTCAAAGTTTCGGCAAGCCGCTCACCAATGTCGTGTATATGGGGATGGGCGAACCATTGCTGACCTATTCCAATACCATGGAAAGTATCGCCCGGCTTACTGCGCCGGCGCCTTCTGGACTGGGAATGGGCGCCCGGCGGATCACTGTCAGTACGGCCGGCATTGCCAAAATGATCCGAAAACTCGCCGATGACGGTTACCGCTCCAACCTGGCGCTAAGTCTTCATGCCGCCGACGACAAAAAGCGCAATGAAATTATGCCCATCAATGAAAGCAATAACCTGGCTGCATTGATGGAAGCCCTCGAGTATTTTTACGAAAAAACGAAAAACCGGATTTCCTACGAATACATCGCTTTTGAACGGTTCAATGATTCGCTGGAAGATGCCGCCCGCCTGGTGCAACTGTGCCGGCGCAGGTTTCCGGTTCGGGTGAACATCATCGAATACAACCCGATAGAGGGTACTACGTTTGAAAAATCGGATGAAAATCGCCTGAATCTTTTTGTCGCTTATTTGGCCAAAGAAGGTGTGACCGTTACCGTGCGCCGAAGCCGCGGGAAGGATATTGATGCGGCATGCGGGCAATTGGCTAACAAGTAAAAAGCACTCAGCCTTTTAACAACCTCAGCGCCTCCCGTTTTGTCAAGGGCGCCAACTGCGTATTTTCAACAAAATTGACCACTGCTTCAGGGTTGGTTCTGGAGTACTGCCGCAACGCCCAGCCGGCACCTTTCTGAATAAAAAACTCCCTGGAATGCGCCAGCCGCCGGATATAGCCGAACATCAGTTCCGCATCCGTTTTTTCTTTGTAAGTCAATTGAAAAATCATGGAAACGCGTTGCAACCACATATTGCCGGAGGCAACCCAGCGCTCTGTGACCGGCCGGATGAGCGAAGGATGGGACTTAAAATGTATTCCAACTAGTTTTGCCAGCCAGTCCACGGTATCCCACCAGGAGCGGGTACAAATCAGTTCTTCCAGCAATTCGATGAAATCCGGCGATTGTTTTTTGAGCGATTTTTGCACCGTTTCCAGCGCAAAATAGTGCATTTCCCTGTGGTCATCTTCAAAACAAAGCCTGACGAGCGCTTTCAAAGCATCCTCTTCCGGAATGCCTTCCGCTGCATGAATTGTTTTCGTAATGGCCATCCAGACGGGCATACCCAGGCCGAAATATTCAAACTGGAAACGCATATAACGCATCTGCTGCTGCGCCCGTTCAGGATTCCCTTGTGACTGAAAAGCGTTGTAAACCAGTTTGTAATATTCGGGAGTGGTTTTCATTGCCAGATAAGTGCCGAGTTAATATCAGTTTGAGATATCTTTTATG
Source organism: Saprospiraceae bacterium (assembly GCA_020847425.1). Classification (GTDB taxonomy): domain Bacteria; phylum Bacteroidota; class Bacteroidia; order Chitinophagales; family Saprospiraceae; genus M3007. The sequence continues at coordinate 683 of JADLCC010000275.1, read as the reverse complement.
CAAATGCTTGAGTATCAGACCTGATAACAAATAACTGATAACCGATAACTACTTAAGCGCTTTACTTTTCATAAAACGTCAATCCCTGGCGCTGCATTTTGCGCAACAGCGGGCTACAGCGGTACCGGTCTTCCAGGTATTCCACATAAAGTGAATCCAGTTTTTCCACAATCGTAGCGATCCCGATTTCATCCGCCCAGGCCAGCAGACCTTTGGGATAGTTGACACCCCGGGTCATAGCCAGGTCGATATCGTCCCGACTGGCAATGCGCCAAAAAAGCGCATCGGCGGCTTCATTGATCAGCATGGCAATGATGCGGTTGGCGACTTCGGCGCCGAGGGTTTCATTTTTAACGGGTTCGGGTTTAATAGCGCCATCTCGGTAGTCATAAAACCCGCGGGAAGTTTTGCGGCCGAAAAAGTGGGCGTCCACCAGGTTTTTTTGTGTAAAAGAAGGCTTGTATCGCGGATCGAAGTAAAAATTTTGAAAAACCACTTCCGTAACGGCATAGTTGATATCGTTCCCGATAAAATCCATGAGTTCGAAGGGGCCCATCCGGAAACCTGCCAGGTCGCGCATGGCCCAGTCGATAGTAGCGATATCGGCAATACCTTCATCGAGTATGCGCAGCGCCTCGCCATAGTAGGGTCGTGCCACGCGGTTGACAATAAATCCAGGGGTG
>JADLCC010000274.1 GCA_020847425.1 Saprospiraceae bacterium | reverse complement strand
TGTTGGATGTGTGCCCGGAAATGTCGATACCGTCTTCTTTCATAATCGCGATAGCCCGCGGATTGACCCCGTGCGTCTCTACGCCGGCGCTGTACACCTCGGCGTTGTCTCCTGCAAAATGCCGGAGATAACCTTCAGCAATTTGGCTGCGGCAGCTGTTGCCGGTGCATAAAACCAGAATTTTTTTCATTGTATTTACCATGTTTTTATATCATTGAATTCTGCCCGGCGTAGCGTTCAGTTTTGTTCCGTTTTTTTGGGGATTTTAAAATTAAACCCTGCATAAAACTCCCGCCCCCGCGTCGGACCCCAGGCAAACGACGGATCGAAACCCCGGGCAAAAGGTTGTTCCCAGCCCAGAATTGGTCGCAATTGCCGGAAATCGAAGAGGTTTTCACAACCCGCAAAAAACTCGATGCGTTTGCGGGTATGCCTGACCTGCAAGCCGGCCAGCGTATAGTTTTTGGAATACGCCGGGCGCTGCAAGGCTTCCGGGTTCTTTTTCGTATCCGGCAGGCGTTGTTTGCCGTACCAGTGCAGGTTGGCGTCAAATTGCCAGCGTTCGCCGGGTGTCCGGTATGTGGCTACACCCAGCACTTTGTGTTGCGGGTTGAACGGCAGCAGCACTTTTGCGCCGTTTTGGAAGCGGAACACATCGAGGAAGTTATAGGCTGCGCGCAGTTCCACCCGGCGGCTCCAGGCTGCGCTGAGTTCCATTTGCAGGCCGTTGCTGATTGATTTTCCGGTAAAATTGGCGAGAATAGCCAGGTTGGGGTCGCTGTCGTAATCCGGGAAAAACTGATTTTGAAACCGTGTGTGGTAAAAATCGCCGGTGGCAGTCATGCGCACTTGTCCGATAGAAAACCGGCGGGTAATATTCAGTCCGGCATTCCAGGCGCGTTCAGGTTGTAGCGTTTCTGCAAAAATAAGGTCACGGTTGCCGGCCAGCAGGGCTGTATTTTCCGGAAAAAGATTGACCGTGCGCCAGCCCGTACCGATACTTGCGCGCAGATCGAGGTCGGACGTAGGGTTGAAACGCAACATGGTACGCGGGGTGACGTGCCAGCCGAAGGCATTGTGCCGGTCGGCGCGCAGACCTGCAATCCAGATCCAGCGCTGGTCTTTCAGGTGAAATGTGTTTTCGGCAAAAAAGCCGGGAATGTTTTCTTCCCGCCGGTAAGTTCCGGCAAAACTGCGGCCCAGCGTATCCGCTTCGGCAAAACCGATGTGTTCATCCAGTATAAAATGGCGGAAACTGGCGCCGGTTTTGAGTTCCTGTGTTTTGTCTTTGCCCCAGAACAGTTCGTATTGCAGGTTGGCGTAAGCGTGTCGCTGGTTGGCGTCGTATTGGGTGAGCCCAAACCAGGTATGTTGTTCCTGGGCTACAAAAGAGGCCAGGAGAGATATTTTTCGGTTGGCATCTAGTCGGTAACCGGTTTTGGTAAACAATTCGGGCTGCCAGAAACGCAGCGTTTGTCCGTAGGCACGGGTGGTACCCTCGTCGGTTTCCGGATCAAAAGTCTTTTGCCCGCCTGTGCGCTGTTCGTTCACCAGCCGCGCGCCGATAAAGGCACTCCAGCCGTGCTCGTTTTCTTTGCGGTAGCGCCATTTGTTGTAAATGGAATACCGCGTGAGGCGCGGCAGATCCAGGAAGGTATCATCGTCGCGATCCCATCGGCCGCCGGGTTGCGAGGTATGCAGGGCAGTGTAGTTGGTCCATTTTGTTTTCCGGACGGCGAAAGCGGTATTCAGGTGTTTTTCACCGAAACTATTCACCAGCATATCGACCGTAAAAGGCTCAGCCAGGCTGCCTTCGCGGGGAAAAACGGTGATTTGTCCGACCATGCCTTCGTAACCTTGCAGTACACTGTTGGCGCCTTTTACCACCCATATGTTTTCGAGCATGCTGCCGGGAATCGTGCCGGTGCCATAGGTGTAGGTAAGTCCCTGAATGGTCGGGAGACCGTCCACCAGCACCTGGTTGTACACCCCGCTCAGACCGAGAATGCGCAGTTCTTTGGCATTGGTCAGGATGTTTGTGGTGGTAGGTTGCACGGTACTTTGGGTTTCAAAACACCCGGCCAGGTCGCAGCAGGCGGCCTTGCGCAGTTCCGCGCGGTTGATAATTTCTGTTTTGACAGGTTGCAATATGGAAACGTATGCGCCGCTTACTTCATCGCGCACCATTACTTCCTGCAACGTAACAGTGGCGCTTATTTGCACCGTCCAGTAACTGTGCAGCTCATCGATCAGGAAAGTATCACGCGCTGCACTGAAAATAGTGGCCAGGCGCAAGGGTTTCAGGCTCGTATCCGCAGGGAAAGGGATCGCAAATTCTCCGTTTTCATCGCTGCGCGCGCCCAGCGAGGTGCCTGCCCAGACGACCAGTGCGCCGGGCAAGGGTGTCTCCTGCAGGTCGACGACCTGACCATAAAAATATTGGGCATCCAGGCGGTTGGTTAGGGTAAACAGCAAAAACAGGCAGAATACAGGTGTTTTCACGTAAGTAGTTATCCGTTATTAGTTATTGGTGATACTCAAGTATTTGTAAGAAATTTAATCAAAACTAATTTTGCACATCTATTTACATCATTTAATAAAGTCACGCGATAACTCTTTTCATCACCACTGCCGAAGCAGGGCACAAACCTGCGAACTGCGCGGTACCAGCGATTTCCACGGGCGCTTCGCTTCGCTCCACACGTTGGAAACCGTTTTTTTCAAAATACGCATCCGCCGTATTGGTGATCAGAAACACTTCCTGCACACCATGCGCGCGGGCATGATCGAGCGCAGCAGCAAACAGTTGCCTGCCGAGTTGCTTGCTGCGGTGCGTTTCTGCGACCGCTACCGAGCGCAACAGGCCGATGCTCCCCAGCAGTTCCATACCTGCCGTACCGACCAGTTCATCGCCGTCAAACGCAAGGGTAAATCCCGATAAGTCGCCCGGCAAATCGCTGACCGGCAATTTCATATCCGTCAGGAAGCGCTGCAACGCAGGCAACGTGTCGGGCGTCGCTTTTTTGAGTACGAATTGTGTCTTTGTCATGCTATTGTGTTGTTTATCAATTGGTTATTCGTTATTCGTTATTCGTGTGGTAACTCTTGGCTTGATCAAGTACGAATCCAAGAGTTACCACACGAATAACGAATAACAAATAACAAATAACCAAATCAGCAACATCCGCTGCCCGGCGCACAGCAGGCCCCACTGACCGCCAGTTCTTTCATGCTTATTTTCGGCTTGACAACCGGTTGAGTGCCGCCAGGTTTTTCGGCATACACTGTAATACTGAAAATACCCGTTTTGGCATCTACAAATGCCTGCAACTCCGCAGGACTCAGGTATTCCAGCAAGATGTTATCGGGAATAAGAATCGGTTTTTGTTTTTGAACGGTGATGTTTTCAAAACCGGCTTCGCGGATCAGATCGAGGTAGGTTTCCTGCTGGGAAGCGCCGGAAACACAGCCGGCATACATTTCGGCAGCGCCGATCAATGGTTCGGGTAATTCGCCCGACAGCACCACATCTGAGATACTGAAATGCCCGCCCGGGCGCAGTACGCGCATGATTTCACTGAAAACACCGGCTTTGTTAGGCACCAGGTTGAGGACACAATTGCTGACCACAACGTCGATCGATTGATCGCTCACGGGCAGGTCCTCGATGTCGCCCTGGCGGAATTCGACGTTGTTGTAGCCCAGTTTTTCCGCATTCTGGCGGGCGCGGCTGATCATGGCGGGCGTAAAATCGACGCCGATGACTTTGCCGGTGTCACCCGCTTCGGCACGGGCTACAAAGCAGTCGTTGCCGGCGCCGGAGCCCAGATCGAGCACCGTATTGCCCGGTTGGATGTGCGCAAACTGCGTCGGCAGCCCGCAGCCCAGTCCCAGGTCCGCATCTGGATTGTAACCTTCCAGTTGTGCATAACTGTCGGCCATGATGGTATAGGTGCCACCCTGTACGCCCATGCCGCAACAGGTGGTTTCATTGGTGGTTTTGTCCTGCTCGGCGATGGTGGAATATTTCTCGCGGACAATGGATTTGATGGATTCTGTATGATTCATAATTAGTTATTGGTTATCAGTTATTTGTTATCAGTTATCAGTTATCAGTGTTGATCCTAAGTAGGTGTGCAAAACTAGTTTTGCTTAAATTCTTTACAAATGCTTGAGTATCAACACAGATAACGAATAACTAATAACGGATAACTAAGTAATTAGCAGCATTTCTGGTTGTCGGCCACGGCACTGTTGAAAAAAACGGAGAACAAAGCCTGGATTTGTCCGAAGGCTTTCCAGTTGATGCAGTAACACGATTTTACGCCGTCCACGGTGCCGTTGATCAGGCCGGCCTGGAGTAGTTCTTTCAGGTGCTGCGAAACCGTACTTTGTGCCAATGGCAGCACTTCCACAATTTCGCCGCAAATACATGAATCCCGTTTGGCCAGTTCTTTCAGGATGGCGATGCGGGCCGGGTGGGCCAGCGCTTTGGCCATTTCTGCCAGTTGCTGATCTTCGGGTGCAAAACTTTCTTTTTTATGACCGCCCATGTGCGCTTGGTTTGAATTCATCGCAAAATTACGATGAATTTGACAGGATGCAATACCCGGTCCTGATATTTATCGTTTTTTTACGATAAATAAATTTTCGCGGAATTGATTTATAGAAATCTGTTTACTTTTGTCGCTCGAACATATTTTCATAAATGGTTGATAATGAATCGTTTTTAACAATATCCTATGCATAAATTCTCTGCCGATCGGGTTTTCTCCGTATCCTCCGCTCCTGTAGAAAAAGGTGTGGTGATTACCGACGAAGCCGGACAAATTCTTGCCATCGAGCGCCGGGAGCAACATGACCCGGCCACCGTACAGATCCTGCCGGGCGTGTTGATACCGGGTTTTGTCAATACCCATTGCCACCTCGAACTCTCGCACATGAAAGGGAAAGTGGACACCGGAACGGGCCTTATCCCATTTATCACGGGTGTGGTGACACAGCGCAATGCCGCTGCCGAAGTCATTGCCGATGCCATAGAACAGGCCGAGCGCGAGATGCTGGTGGGCGGGATTGTTGCGGTAGGCGATATTTCCAATGCGCCGGACACCTTTGCGGTTAAGGCAAAAGGCAGGCTCCGGTACTACACTTTTCTGGAGTTGTTCGATTTTTTACAGGAAGCGGGCGCCGACAAAACAATGGCCGACGGCCTTGCAGTGTACGATCAGATCGAACTCGCGGAAGGCAGCCGGCGCGCTCTGGCGCCGCATGCGCCGTATTCGGTGAGTACCCGGCTGTTTCAAAAAATCCGGGAATTCAACCCTGCTTCGGGCATTACCACCAGCATACACAACCAGGAAACGCCGCCCGAAAACGAACTTTTTTTGTATAAAAAGGGCGGTTTTCTGGATTTTTACGGCAAATTCGGCATCTCTATGGATGCCTTTCAGGCAACCGGCCGTCCATCTATTTATTACGCTTTGGAACACCTGAATCCCGCGCAACGCACCATGTTTGTGCACAATACCCTCACTACCCGCGATGACATCCGCGCGGCGCAGTCCTGGAGTGCGCAGGTGTACTGGGCCAGTTGCCCCAATGCCAATTTGTATATTGAAAATCGCTTGCCGGACTACCAGGCCTTCCTGGATACGGATGCCCGCGTGACCATCGGTACGGATAGTCTTACTTCCAACTGGCAATTATCGGTGCTGGAAGAAATGAAAACGATCGCTCGTTACCAGAGCTATGTGCCTTTTGAAACCTTGTTGCAATGGGCAACCCTCAACGGCGCGCAGGCGCTGGGTTTTGACGATACCTTGGGCAGTCTCGAGCCGGGTAAAAAACCGGGCGTGCTTTGTTTGCAGGGCCTGGATGGCGGGGGGAGACTTGGGCAGGGGGCGAGTGTGCAGCGGTTGATCTAAAGTAGGATGTTGGGGATTTGATGGAACACGGATTTTACGGATTGGACACGGATTACACAGATTTTTTAAAATCCGTGTCTAATCCGTCAAATCCGTATTCCATTTAATCCGTGTTCCATCAAATCTCAGATCAAAAATTCACCAGTTCAATCTCAAAAATCAACACGGAATTGGCAGGAATACCCGCCACACCGTTCGGTCCGTATGCCAGCCCTGAAGGGGAGAAGAAGGTGCCTTTTCCACCTTTTTTCAGGAGTGGAATACCTTCCTGCCAGGCCGTAATCAGGTTGGACAGCGGGAAAGTGATCGTTTCCGAACCTGTGGTTTCATCGAACACCGTACCGTCGAGCAGGTATCCTTTGTAGCGCACCGTTACATTAGAGATCAGCGTAGGATTGCTGCCCGTACCTTCCTGCGTGATGATGTAGTGCAGCCCGGAAGCCGTTTGAGTAGCGGTCAGGTTGTTGTCGGCCAGGTAATCCTTGATTTTCTGGATGTCGATTTCGAGTTGCTCCTCGGGTGTAACTTCTTTCCCGAGACAGGATAAAAACGACAGAGTGATAACAGATAAAAACAGAGTTAATAATCGCATTTCGTTTATTTTTGCGCAAAAGTAGGTATTGGAATGGTTTGGGAGTGTACAAATCAGACACTTTGGATGTATTTAACGGTTGGGTTCTTACCCGAATTTCCAGCCAAGCGACAAGAATACGGCTGGCGCATAACCGGCTCCCGGTATTTTCCCGTACGTTCCTGCCAGGTATTGGTTCACCTCAAAATTCCTTACCCAAACGCATTGACCAAATTGATCTTTGCCGTTTTGCCTTTTTATTTACCTTTGTTCGCCTGAGAATAATCCCAGCAAACGATTTGGTATGCCGATTGAAATGACTCAACCTGCCGGAGGCGCCAGCGCCGGTGATTCGAATAAGGAAGTATTTCAGACCATTGCCCGCAAGGTAAAGGACGGCGCTGCTGTCCTGTTTCTTGGGCCTGGCGCCGTGGTAGCCAAAGACGAACAGGGCAACTGGACACCTTTGACAGATATGTGCGCAGCCTATCTGGTTCGCAAATACAAACTGCAACTCTCTGACAATGAGGAGTGTACGCTCTCTTACGTCGCTAGTTTGCTGCGGGTACGCAACCTCTCTACCGACAATGTTTTACAGGAAGAAGTAGGGCGGTTCTACGCCGATCAGGCCGGCAAATGCGAGTTGCATCCGGTACTGGTACAATTGGCCGACCTGCGTTTCCGCATCATTATCAATACCACGCCAGATAATTTTGTCACCCAGTTGTACGATGAGGTGGCAACGCCCTACCACGCGGATTTTTATAATTATTACAAACCCAGCAGCGTTTTCAATTTCGATTTTGAAAAAGACCCCCGGGTGGTGGTCTACAACCTGTTTGGCACCTATAAAAAACCGGAATCGCTGGTACTGACCTACAAGCACCAGTTGAATTATATCAAAAAGATCGTCGGTGAGCAGCAAAACGAACGCCTGCCCGATGTGCTCACCAACGCTTTCAAGGATTTCCGCTGCCACCTTTTCCTCGGCTTCGATTTTGAAGACTGGAACCTGCGCCTGCTGCTCGATACGCTGTACAAAAACGTCCGCGAAAACATTCAACCTTTTTCCTATCCTTCCAAAGGCGAACGGGAGGCCGATTCCGAAACGAAAGTGTTTTTTCAGGGAGAATTCGGCATGCAGTTCGACCGGACGGACCTGGATACTTTCGTGACGCAGTTGATGGAGGAATACAATAACCTCGACAACCAGCCTGCGGGCGCACCCCTGGAAAAACCACGCGCAGAAGTGCTGATTCTACACAATGAGGCGGCTGATAAAGATGGTTATGACCTGTTAATCAAACACTTGCGCGCGCTGCCTGCTCAGTTTTACACCCTGGCAGATGGCACCGGACAAGGCGACATGAAAACCTGGCTGAGTGGTATGCTCGACAAATGCCAGGTTGTATTGCCCCTGCTAAGCGTCGATTTTTTTGACGAAAAAAACAACCCCGCGCTGCCGCTGCTGGAAGAAATTGCCCGCAAAAACAACCCCCGGAAACGGTTCCTGGTAATGCCGGTTTTGTTAAAATCAATGGCGCTCGACGGGCCGTTGGCGCAGTTGGGCACCATTCGCCCGCCCGATAAAACACCCATACTGGGTAGCGACAACGAAAGCCTGTATATCAGCGAAACGGTAGAAAGCCTCCGCAAATACATCGAAAACCTTGCCCGGACATGAAAAAAAACGCCGCCGACCTCCCACGTCGTTATCCGGGCCTGAAGCCCTTCGAACGAAGTCAAAGCGCTGTTTTTCACGGCCGCCGCGACGATATTCAACGCCTGACCAACCTGGTGTTGCGCGAGCGCCTCGTTGTGCTGTTCGCCAAATCGGGCATTGGGAAAACATCACTGCTGCAAGCGGGTGTAGCGCCCGAACTGGAACGCCAGGATTTCACCCCCGTTTTTTTGCGGGCGGATAAAACAAATGCGCCGCTGCTCGACACCATGACTGCCGTGCTGGACAGCCAGACACAGGTGAGCGGGCGCGACAACACCGGCGAACAACCCGGCGCCCGCCAGACGCTGTGGGAGCAAATGAAACGCCTCGAATTCGACTATAACGGCCTGCCGGCTACGCCTGTGCTGGTATTCGATCAGTTTGAAGAAGTATTTACCCTTGCGCATACCGACGAAAGCCGCAACCGCTTCCTGGCCGAACTCGCCGACCTCGCCAATGAAACCATGCCGGAAGCCCTGCGCAGCACGCTTTTGCTTCGGTTCCAGCAGGGAGAAATGGACGTGGCCACCATGCAATGGTGGGAAAAACAACCCGAGTTGCGCGTCGTAATCAGTATCCGTTCCGATTTTTTGCACCTGATCGACGGTATGAGCGCCCGCATTCCGGGCATTTTGCGCAACCGGTACCAACTTCAGCCACTCGATCGCGAAAAAGCCAGGACCGCTATCGTACAACCTGCGCAAGCGGAAGGAGTTTTCCTGAGCCCGCCGTTCAATTACAGCGAGCAGGCACTGGAGGGCATGATTGATTTTCTGGCCGGGCACAATGTCTCGGATGCCGATGGCGACGCTGATAACATACAGGTAGTCAAGAAGAAAGACGAAATTGAAACGGTCAACCTGCAAATCGTTTGCCAGGATATAGAGGAAAAAATCATCGATGAACACAAGTCGGAAGGTTTCGAGGTGACACCGGAATTTTTTGGCGGCCAACAGGGACTCAACCTGTCTATCCGCAATTTTTACAACAACCAGTTGCTGCTGTTTCCCAAGGCTTACGTGGAGCGCATTTTGAATAAAACGCAGCAAAACACGGTTGTTTCGGAAAAAGATAAAGTGCTCACAGCACTTACCCCCGATGAATTGTATGCCCTCGCGCAGCGCCTGATCGAGGAAAGCCTGATTACCTCCAGCAACCGGCGCAACAGCGTGGTGGACGACACACTGCTGGACGAATACGGCGTGACGCCCGACTTCCTGGATACGCTCGTGGATAAAAGCCGCCTCATCCGGAAGGAACCCCGGCTGGATGATTTTTATTATGAAATCAGCCATGATACCTTGCTGCCGGCCATCATCGAGTCGCGCAACAACCGCCGCGACAAGGAAAAAGCCGACCGCGAAAAAATAGAATACGAAAAGCGGCTTTCGGAAGAAGCCAAGCGCAGGGAAGAAGTGGAGGAACAACTCAGGACTTCCATGCGGCAGCGCAAACTGGCCCGAAAAGTCGCTATTACCTCCATAGTTGCACTGGTGGTTGCGCTGATTGCGCTGGCATTTGCGGGTTATTTCCTGCGCGATTACCTGCGCTCCGCGCGCAGCCAGCTGCAACAGGCGGAACTGAACGTTAGCAATGAAATATACAATGCCGCCACACAGGATTACAAGGAATTGATCGACAACCCCAGGCGGAGCTGGATCCTGCGCAATACGCCGCCATATAAAGATGTTTCCGAAGAAATCCTGAAAGTGCAGAAATTACAGGTGCAATACGACTCATTGTCGAAAGACCTGCACCAGAGCGACTCGCTTTCATTTCAGCGGGATTACGCAGGCGCTTTACATGCGTACAGAAATGCGCAAATGGCCTTGCTCGAATATAAATTGATGAATTACCAGCTGTCCACGGAGACAGATACAGGCCGCATCTGGCGGGTCGATTCGCTGCGCATCGAACAAAAAAACCTGGACCTGACCCGCAGGATCATCAATCTGCAGGAAACCCTGCTGCGCAATTTTGAAATCAGCCAGCGCAATTTTGAAGTGTACAAGGAAGCCAAGGTTTGGGGACAAGCCATCCGGAACCTGGAAAGAATGCAGCGCCTGCTGCCAAAAGAGCCGGAAGACATGGAAGCATTGCGCAAGTCGCTCGTGCTGAATGAGTCGCCGGCAGATTTTGTGGAGCGTGAGCTGCGCAATGCCCGCCGGATGCTGGGGCGATGACGGAAGCGGGTTTGTGGCGCCCAACAGGAGTCGTCCCGAATTATAATAATGATGCTATTGGTATAGTTTTCACTTCTTCAAGGGTAAAGTGAACCGCCCTGGCCGTCGTTGTGCGTCCCCGCCAACGACAAATAAGCACCCACGCCAGGCAAATTGATCTTTTATTATGCCTGAAATTCAACATAACTTGCTGTTGGCGGGGACACGCAACAGCGGCCGGGGCACTTGTACTTCGATTTTGCAGGGTAAAAAAGTTAACGCCGGCGAGAAATTTCCAGGAACAGGCCCGGCAATACATAGCGGTTCTTTAATTTGAAAATATACTGTTGTGTAAAATTATCATTCGAGTACTTTTTGTTTTCAAAATCATTGTACAGAAACTGCCTTCCATGTCACACATCTCTCGGACGCGCCTTTAGCGTTTTTGCGGGCGGAGGAATATAATTTGGTTTGAATGCCTTATTTTCCGTGTTCAAAAAACTATCTTTGCTGCGTTTTTCACCAGTAAAAAAGTTATGATAAAAATTCTTGCTAACGACGGCATCCATCCGGACGGTCGATTGCTTCTTGAAGAGGCAGATTACATTGTGGATGATGATAAAATTGCGCAGGAGGACCTGCCCGATCGCATAGCCGAGTACGATGTACTCATTGTGCGCAGCGCAACTAAGGTGACAAAAGCCGTTATCGACGGTGGTAAAAAACTGAAGGTGATCGCGCGCGGCGGAGTGGGCCTGGATAATATCGACCTGGAATACGCACAGGCAAAGGGTATCCAGGTGTACAACACCCCGATGGCATCCTCCAGGGCTGTAGCGGAACTGGCATTCGGCCACATTTTCACCCTGGCCCGTATGTTTCAACGCAGCAACCGCGAACTGGCCTCGGGCGGCGATTTCAAAAAACTGAAAAAAGCCTTTGAAACGGGTTTTCAGATAAAAGGTAAAACCCTCGGCATTGTCGGTTTCGGCCGCATCGGTCAGGAACTGGCAAAAATTGCGCTGGGTATCGGCATGAGCGTACGTGCTCATGACCCGTTTGTAAATGATGCTGAAATTCCAATCCTACTCAATGATTATTCGGATATCAAACTGGGCGTGAAAGTGCGCACCGAACCACTGGATAAGGTGATTCGCGAGTCGGACTTCATTTCCTTCCACATTCCGGGTATCAACCAGCCGCTCATTACTGCGGATGAACTGGCTAAAATGAAAACCGGCGTTTTCCTGATCAATACGGCCCGCGGCGGTGTCATCGAGGAAGAAGCACTGCTTGCAGCGCTGGATTCCGGCAAAGTTGCCGGCGCCGGTCTCGACGTGTTTGAAAACGAACCTACCCCGCGCGAGCAACTGCTGCGCCACCCACTGGTCTCCTGCACGCCGCATATCGGCGCCAGCACCGTGGAAGCACAGTCGTACATCGGTATGGAACTGGCGGATAAAATCCTCGCTTTTTTCGGCGACGATAAGTAAAAGAAAAAGGCAAAAAGCAAAGGGCAAAATTACAAGGGGCAATCCCAAACTGGTTTTGATCGCTTTTTACAAAACACTTTCTATAAATGGGCTGTTCTGCTTGGCAGGATGGCCCATTTTTTCTCACGACTCACGACTCACGACTCACAACTCACAACTCACAACTCACAATGTCCCTCCTCCACACCTGCTCAGGACACAAAGCCGCCATTTATGCGCTGGCCCCCGGTCGCAGCAACCGTCATTTCCTGTCGGCGGGCGGCGACGGCTGGGTGGTAGAGTGGGACCTCGACGACCCCGAGAACGGGAAATTGCTGGCCGCTGTGGAAACGCAGGTTTTTTCGATGTGTGCCCTGCACGACCAGCACCTGGTGGTAGCCGGCAATATGAACGGTGGCGTACACTGGATCCGGTACAATCAACCCGAACAAAGCAGGAATGTGCTGCACCACCAAAAAGGCGTTTATGATATTCTGGCGATAGGCAGCCGGCTTTTTACGGCGGGCGGCGAGGGTATACTCACGGTTTGGGACATCGAATCGGCCCGTGCTTTAGAGAGTTATCATTTGTCGAACCAGTCCCTGCGTTGCATAGCATACAGCAAACAAAGAAATGAACTGGCCGTTGGCGCCAGCGACGGGTCTATTTACCTGCTTGACAGCGATAACCTGGCACTCCGGCGGGTATTGGCCCAATCACACCAACCTTCCGTATTTACCCTGGTGTATTCCCCCGACGGGCGCTACCTGCTGAGCGGCGGCCGGGACGCCATGCTGAGGATCTGGGATGTTGCGGATGATTTTCGGCTCGTTTCCGAACAGGCCGCGCATTGGTACACCCTGAACCATATCGTTTTTTCGCCCGACGGCGCTTTTTTTGCAACAGCCAGCCGAGATAAAACCCTGAAAATCTGGGATGCATCCACGTTTTCCCTGCTGAAAGTAATAGATACCCTGCGCGATGGCGGCCACATTAATTCTGTGAACAGGCTGCTGTGGATGCCGGAAGGTCTTGTTTCTGCAAGCGACGACCGGAGCGTGAAGGTTTGGAACTTTTGATTGTTGAGGGTTGAGATTGTTGGGGGGGTGGGGGTGGGT
>JADLCC010000273.1 GCA_020847425.1 Saprospiraceae bacterium | reverse complement strand
CCCTTTTGAGTAGTTTTACCGCTGTAGAAACCGGGTTAATCCGGTTTACAAAGCGTGCCCGGGTTTTTCCTGCCAAACGGCAGCGCAATAAAATCAACGAATCAATAAAATCAACAATGAAGAAAATCGGAATTTTACATGGCAAAGAGCGCTCTTTTCCGGAGGCATTCGTAGCGCGCGTCAACTCCAAAAACGTAAAGGGTGTACAGGCCGAACCCACGCTGGTAGATGAACTGATGCAGGGCGAACCAACTCCTTATGCGGTCATGATCGACCGGATCAGCCAGGATGTGCCCTTTTACCGCGCATACCTGAAAAACGCCGCCCTCAACGGCACCGCAGTGCTCAACAATCCGTTCTGGTGGAGCGCCGATGAGAAATTTTTCAACAACTGCCTGTCCACCAAAATCGGTGTACCGGTACCCAAAACCATCCTGCTGCCTTCCAAAGAAATGCCACCGGACACGTCCGGCCTCAGTTTCAGCAACCTGAAATATCCACTCGACTGGGAAAAAATGATCGATTACCTCGGCGGTTTCCCACTTTTTATGAAACCGCACTCCGGCGGCGGCTGGAAAAGCGTGTATAAAATCGAAAATTTCGACGAGTTTTTCCGCGATTACAACGAAACCAATACCCTCGTGATGCTGCTGCAGGAAGCCATCGACTTCGATGCCTATTTCCGCTGCTACTGCCTCGGCGGCAAATACGTGCGCATCATGGATTACGAGCCACGCAACCCGCACCACCTGCGTTATGTAGCCGACCACAAAGTGTCGAAGGAACTGCGCGCGCAAATGCACGATTACGTTTTGCGGCTCAACCACGCACTGGGTTACGATTTTAACACGGTCGAATTTGCCATCCGCGACGGCATCCCGTATGCTATCGACTTCTGCAACCCCGCTCCCGATGCCGATATCGCTTCGGTCGGAGAAGAAAACTTCGAATGGGTAGTGGAAAACGCAGCCAATATGGCGATCGAAAAAGCGCTGGCCCACAAAACCGGGGGCAACAACCTGACCTGGGGCACTTATGTCGGCGGCGCCGTCAATGGCATGTTGCCTTCTCTTCCTGTTTCCGAAAAAGCAGCCGCAGCAGCGCCTAAAAAAGCCACCCACAAAGCGTCTAAGGCAAAAAAGTAACTTTTTCCGAACAACATATCAAAACGAAGTGGTCCCGTTCCGAGTTACTCGGAGCGGGATTTTTTTTAGGAATGAGGAATGAGGAATGAGGAATGAGGAATGAAATTACTTCTAAAAAAAGTAAAAAATATACTTTATCGAGTTGTCGTATCATTCCTCATCCCTCATTCCTCATCCCTAAAAAAACCTCCGTTTTCTCCCTCCCACTGCTCATTTAGTTTTTTTTTCGTCCGTTTCTGAAAAAAACCAGCAGCAAGCCAAGCCGTTTTCTACCCTAAAAAGGTTAAAATGCGACCAAACCGGCATTTATTTTCCGGAATTGTCGGTTTTGGGCCGATTTGGCACTCAATTTGGTCTATATATATAGTAATGGCTGAAAAATGAAGCCATTTACCCCAACCATCAAATTAACCACCATATTATCATGAGAAACTTGAAGGTTATTCCGGCTATTTTTCTGGTGTTGCTCAGCATCGCAACCCTCCATGCCCAGGAACCAACTTTTCAGGATTTCCTGGATCAGTTTCCTGCTGCCACACTCCCTTACACGTTTGATGCCACCAAGTTGCAGGATCAGATCGAAACCCGTTCGATCGGAAAAGTCAAACGCCTCGGCTGGGAATTTTATCAGTTTTTACCGGAACTGGAACGCAGCGCACAATTCAGCAGCAAACCCGTTCACCCCGAGCCTGTAGCCGTTTTTGAAACCGACGAATTTTATGCAGTGCTTTACAATGTGGCCCGCGGACTGACCCGTGGCACCAAAACATACAGCATCAGCGTCTTTGAAAAAGACGGCGCTTATATCGGCACACACTTCGTGGCCGGCGTCAATGCACAAAACTTGACGGTCGCTACCATCGACGAGCACCTGAAAGCCAGTGTGCTGGAATACCAGATCAGTTGGGAAAATGAGTTTCGCTACAACGGCGCACCCAACAATAAAGTCAACAACCTCATCCTGAAGGATTCGCAGGAATTTGAACTAACCACTCCCGGCAATCCCGACCCAGTGGAATGGACGGCCCGCTCCACACCAAGAGAATTGGAAATGAGCGCGGATATTGCTGCTGCCAAGATGAAATAAGGGTTTGGCTCAGGCAATCCGTTGCCGAAAACCTGCCAACTGATGCCATGGGACGACTGTTCCTTCCGCTCGAACCGAAGGAGTATCTCCGCCGCTTATCAGGAAACACTGTGCTGACGGATTCCCTGACAGGGTCGACCAGTAACGCAGTCCTTTGAAAAAATCGGCGTTCAAGGTCTTGCCGTACTTAATTTCCAAAGCGAATATCTTTCCTCCCGATACCGCCAACAAGTCTACCTCATTACCATTACTGTCCCGGAAAAAATAAAATTGAGGGCGTTCGCCGGCGTGCATCCATTGCTTTGCGAGTTCAGCGATGACAAGGTTTTCAAAAATGTGCCCGACAGCAAAGTGTGTCCCGATTTGTTCTGCTTGCTCTATATTTAATAAATAGGCAAGTAAGCCTGTGTCATAAAAATAGAGTTTAGGCATTTTTATCAACCGCTTGTTGAAGTTGTCATGATAAGGCGCTACCAAAAAAACGGCAAAAGAGGCTTCTAACACAGCTAACCACGCCTTGGCGGTATTTACACTCACTCCAGCATCCATTGCCAATGCCGACAGGTTCAACAGTTGGCCGGCACGGCCGGCACATAAGCGCATAAATCGCTCAAAATCAAGCAAATTCCCCACACTTTTCAGCAGTCTTACGTCTCGCTCCAGGTAGGTTTGAAGGTAATTTGGAAAGAAAAGACGTGGAGGCATTTCGCGATCGTAAATTGCCGGAAAGCCACCCTTCCACATCCATGCATGAAGATCGGCTACAGGCATTTCGCTCCAACTCAACGGCAGCAAATTAAGCAGCCCGACCCGACCGGCGAGTGATTGCGTAACTTTTTCCATGAGTAAAAAATTCTGAGAGCCGGACAATAAGAAACGCAGGTTTTTGTCGGTATCTACTCTTGTTTGCAAATATGAAAACAGTTCGGGAACCTGTTGTACCTCGTCCAGGATGGCGCCTTTCGGGTAGCTGTCTAAAAAACGGCGCGGGTCGCTTAAGGCGAATCTCCGTTCGTCCGGATCCTCCAGCGAGACATATGGCAAATCGGGGAATTGCCAGCGCAACAATGTGGTTTTGCCAGACTGTCTGGGGCCGGAAAGCGAAACAATCGGATAGTACCGGAGGAGTTCGGAAATGGCCGGGGTAATTTGTCGCGAAATCATTTTATGTAAATTTGCAATTGAATTGCAAATTTACATAAAATTTTCATTCACACAAAGAACTTGTTTCTCCCCTTCCATTCCTCAAAACTCGATCCCGGCAAAAAAGATACCACATCGCCGAACCGGCCGGATGCGCGCAACTTGAAGTTGATAATCCGCCTTCCCAGGCGTTTCTTTTCCTCATACCGCTCGATGTCCTGCCAGGGATAACGCACGGTCGTCCAGTAATTGGTAACGTAAATATGGGTATCATCGGCGTCTACCCGTTTCAGGCGCCAGATGGTGCGGCTGATCAGGAAGAGCCAGGCAATCCAGATCACCACCACTGCAATACGCGCCCAAAGTATCGGCACCGGCAGGTACAGGTCCTCTTCATCTATCAGTAGAAAAGCCAGCATGAGCCCGGTGAGGAATACCGTGCCGAAAAAAGGGACAAAAATCCGCCAGAACAGCGTCATGTTGGAAGAAAGGACCATGAGTTTGGAATGCCCGTTTTTGGGCAAATTGGCCGTATCCGTAGGAATTTGTTGTCGCTCCATGTTTCAAATGCTGATAGAAAAAAAATGCCGCGCAACGGAGGGAACTCCGGTGCGCGGCAAAGGTAATGTATGCTAAGGTGCTAAGTGGTCGTCCTTAAAAAAATCAGAGCGAAACAATCGAGGTATTCTGTGGAGAAGGTCGCTTGTTGTGCACATATTGAATGCGCACGATCACCAGGCTGCTTTCATCATCGGTATGCAGGTCTTCGCCAAGCACAAAACGGTAAGTGCCCGACTTTTGAAAAACGGGCTGATTTTCCATCACACCATAGATGTACGGATCCGCTGTGAACAGTTGTGCATTGATTTTCAAAGACCTCAGCGCCACAAACTGTTCGCTGGTTACGAGTGGTTTCAGTTTACCTACAGCATTTTCAGCGGGGAAAACGACGTAAAAAAACTTCCCGTCCGGGTCGATCACACCCAGGTACTGGGCATGCGGCAGGTCGAAATGCAGGTCGAAGGATTCGCCTTTGTACAGGTACTCTTTTTCGGTCCACATTTTGGGTTTGGCCTCCATGTAGGTGGATGCCGGAGCATTGGGGGCAATCGGTTGGGATGCCGGACCTTTTGCGGACTGCTGCAAAGATTGCAGTGTGCCCGACAGCAGTAAGCCGGCGGCGGGGATAGCAAGGATTAATTTCAGAATAAACATTTGACTGGGTGAAAAAATCGGTGTTTGGTATCGGGGTTTTAGGGTTTTGGTGTTTTTGTGTTTTAGGCTGGGAATGCTCTGGCTGGCTTCGAGACTTGGTCTAAAAAAATGGTAATGCCCAAAACAAAGTACCTCTAAAACACAAAAACCCTAAAACACAAAAACACCCTTAATGTCTTTAACTTTCAAAACGTGAATTTCTTTTGTAATACATATAAAAATTTCATGCCAAAAGCGTTGAATACCTGTTTTGGGCATATAATTTTTTGTTAAAACGCCAATCCGCCACATGGGGTGGGGATTTTTGTGGTTCTCTTTCTACATACATACGGCAACAACACGGTTATAGGTTTAGATTAGTTTCAATTAAAGTCAATGCAAAGCGGTTTTGAAGGAAAGACTGTACAAGTGCCTGAACGCGAAGACGTCAAACCATCAAACCCTTTCAAACCACTCAAACTTGTTTATATCTTTTTTCAGCGGTTTTTTGGCACGAAATATGGCAGTGAAAACTTTGTCGGTTTCCGGCGAAAACCCATGCAATTACCCCCGTTCGTATTCCGTTTCGTTTCTTCGCACCTGTGAATATGTTTCTACTGCGTCTGATCGGTTCTTTTGCTCTCCTGCTCTCCCCCCTGGGGGTGGCCAGGCAGTATGGCAATTTGCCGCCGCTTGCCAAAGTGATGCGCGGGGTGGATGTATCGCATTATCAAAAACAGATCGAGTGGGACTCCGTAGCCGTCAAAGAACCCATCGACTTTGCTTTTGTGAAGGCGACGGAAGGGCACGATTACGTGGACAGCCTGTTCTGCCGCAACTGGGATGCGCTCCGGCGCCATGGCATCCGCCGCGGCGCTTACCACTTTTTCAGGGCATTCGGCTGCGGTGAAGAGCAGGCCCGGAATTTTTTACAAAATGTGGAATACCAGGCCGGCGATCTGGCGCCCGTACTCGATATCGAACGCACCGACGGCATAGCGCCCGAAATCATGATCGAAGAAGCACAGATCTGGTTGCATGCCGTTGAAAAAGAATTGGGGATCAAACCCATTATTTACACGGGGTTGCATTTTTATGAAAACAACCTCAAAGGGCATTTCGACCATTATCCGCTCTGGATTGCGCGTTATGCCGACGAAGCCCCGCTGCTCACTACCGGCAAACGCTGGGATTTCTGGCAATACTCCAACGAAGGCTGCCTGGAAGGTATTTCCCAAAAAGTCGACCTGAATGTGTTCCCCGGCACCCCTGCCATGATGGAACGCCTGTGCTGGTACCCGCCGACTACGGAAACTGCAGAGGCAAAAGTTACACCTTGAACTGCTGCCGGGCCTTTTGCTCAATCCCTGTTTCAAGTTTATTGAACCAGCGCTCATTTCCCTCCCAAGACTTTTTACCTTTGCAGGCTAAATAAAAGTCGTCCATGAAAATATTATCCTTTACGACAGCCATCCTGTTGCTCGTCGTTTCGAATTGTTTCGCTCAGGGTATTTCTGAAAAAAACCTGCGTAAAAACGTTACCTACCTCGCTTCCGATAAATTGCAGGGGCGCGGCACCGGCACGCCTGCCGAACTAAAAGCAGCACAGTACATCGCCAAACAGTTCAAAAAAATAGGGCTCAGCCCAAAAGGCGACAAGGGAACCTGGTTCCATGAGTTCGGTTTTAAAAAATCATCGGACCCGCACGGCGGCATTTCCGAAAACTCCCCGCAGGTCTACAGCCGCAACGTGGCGGGCTACCTCGACAATGGCGCCGAACACACCATCGTGATCGGTGCGCATTACGACCACCTCGGACTGGGATACGACCACAACTCCCTCGAAGCCAATTCGGCCGGCATGATCCACAACGGCGCCGACGACAATGCCAGCGGCACTTCCGGCGTCATCGAACTGGCGCGTTATTTTGTTAAAAACGGCGTAAAAGAGCAGCACAACTTCCTGTTTCTTTGTTTTTCCGGCGAAGAACTCGGATTGGTCGGCTCCAAAAAATTCACCGATTATCCGACCATCGACCTGAGCAAAGTGAGTTTTATGCTCAACATGGATATGATCGGCCGACTGAATGCCGATAAAAAACTGATCGTAGGCGGCGTCGGTACCGCGCCCGATTTTGTGCCTGCGGTAAAAGGACTCAGCACCGACCTGAGCATCAAACTCGACAGTTCGGGCATCGGCCCCAGCGACCACACGTCGTTTTACCTGAAAAATATTCCTGTGCTGTACCTGTTCACCGGCCAGCATTCCGATTACCACAAACCTTCGGACGACACGGAACTCGTGAACTTCACGGGGCAGGTAAAAGTACTCGACGTCGCGTTGCAACTCCTTAAAGCCCTGGATAACAAGTCCAAACTGACTTTCCAGGAGACCAAATCGAACGAGGACAACACGCCGCGTTTCAAAGTCACCCTCGGCATCATGCCCGATTATACGTTTGAAGGCGAAGGCCTGCGCGCCGATGGCGTGACAGACGGCAAACCCGCCTCCAAAGCAGGCATCCTGAAAGGCGACATCATTATCGGCATGGGCGATATGGACATCAAAAACATGCAGGACTATATGAAAGGACTGGCCAAATTCAAAAAAGGCGACAGCACCACTGTACGGGTAAAACGCGGCACGGAAGAGAAAAAACTGGATGTAACTTTTCAGTAGAGAGGTAGCGGCACAGGAAAGTACTACTTGAACATTGGTCATTGAAAATTGAATATTTTTGAATTATTACTTTAAAAAATGTTCAATTTTCAATGACCAATTATCAATGTACGATTCAAAAAAACCACCCGCCCGCCAAACAAAACCATTGACTGCATTGTTATGCGCCAGTGATATTTGTATGTTTGCATGCCCTTTTTTGGGGATGTGTTTGTTCATTGTTCCACTTTTCAAATAAAAAATATGTACCCGATAGCACTCACTACCCCGATGGCACAAGACCTGACGGAATTCGGCTTCGAATCGCTCAGCACGCCTGCTGATGTTGAACAAGTACTTGAAAATCAGGAAGGTACCGCACTGGTTGTGGTCAACAGCGTTTGCGGCTGCGCGGCTGCTATGGCTCGCCCGGGCGCGAAACTTTCCGTTCAGGGGGAAAAACGCCCGGAAAAACTGTACACCGTCTTTGCTGGTGTAGACACCGAAGCGACACAAAAGGTGCGCGAGTTCCTGGCGCCGTATCCACCCTCTTCTCCGGCTATCGCGCTGTTTAAAGACGGCAAACTGGTGCATTTCCTGGAGCGCCGCCACATCGAAGGCCGCTCGGCTCAGATTATTGCGGATAATTTGAGGTCGGCGTACGAGACGTATTGCTAGGAACGCGGATTGCGCGGATTTTTAAATGTAGAAAGGGTGGTTTGCGATGTCGCAAACCACCCTTTCTACATTTAAAAATCCGTGTCTCATCTATTCAATCCGTGTTCCATCCTACTTCATCTTCTTCTTCATCTTACTCGGGAACAAACCCGACTGGCTCTTTTTACTCTTCTTGAACTCGCCTTTGCGATTGGTCTGGGGTTTCAGGCTTTCCGTGGCCGGGCAGCCGCTTTTTTTGCTGCAAGCAGGGGCAGTGATGGAAATGGCGAACAGGAGGAAGAGGAAAATGCCGAAACTGCGCATGTTGTGAGTAGTGAATTGTGAGTTGTGAATTGTGAGTGGGCAAATAACGTTGTTTTCATGG
>JADLCC010000272.1 GCA_020847425.1 Saprospiraceae bacterium | reverse complement strand
CTTTGGTAATGTCCGCTTTTTCCGAAATCCAGGCCTGTGGGATGGTGCTGGTGGAATACGACATCGCTTCCGCCGTTTTGATGGCTACATTGTTCTGGGCCTTGCGTTCGGTTTCGCCGAATTTGGAAAAATCGGGCAGCGGTTTTCTTTTGATACCCCCTCCGGCACTTGCAGCACTGCCGCCGCCGGTATCTATTTTTCGTTTGACAAAATCCACCACGTCTTTATACGAGATGCGGCTGGCGCCTTCCGCCGGGCGCACGTCTGACAGGTTGATACCCAGTTCCTTGGCGCGTTTGCGGGCCAGGGGCGATACCCTGATTCCGGTTGCCGGCTGGCTGGTAGCAGGCGCGGCCTGTGCAGCAGGTGCAGCGGGGGCCGGAGCAGTCTGGGTGGCAGGAACAGCGGGAGCCGGGGCCGCTGCAGCAGGAGCAGCAGCAGGTACGGATGCGGCGCTTTCGCTTTTCATCCGGAGCACCAGGGTGCCTTCGGATACATCGTCGCCTTTTTTCACCAGAATTTCCTCGATCGTACCATCGGCATCGATAGGCATTTCGGCATCCACTTTATCGGTGCCGACAACAAGAATGATCTGGTCTTTGGTGACTTTATCGCCCGGTTTGATGAGTATTTCAGTTATTTTACCGGTAACACCTTCTCCAAGTGAAGGCAATTTGAATTCGTAGGAAGCCATTGAACTGGTTTGCTGATTATTAGAAACTGGCGCGGGAGCAGCGGGTGTAGCCTGCGGCGCAGGGGCTGGCGCAGCGACGGGTGTGGCACTACTGGTTTCGAGGCGCAGTACAACGGTACCCTCGCCTACTTCATCTCCTTTTTTCACCAAAATTTCGGATACGGTACCTTCCTGATCGACAGGCATTTCCGCATCCACCTTATCCGTACCGATTACCAGTACGATCTGGTCCTTGGCGACTTTATCGCCGGGTTTGACGAGGATTTCGGTCACCTTACCGGTCACGCCATCACCCAGAGAAGGAAGTTTATATTCGTAGGCCATTCGCTGATCTTTTATTTTTATTGGTTGATGAGGGCTGGCAAAGATGGGGCAAGTTTGTGTAAACACGCTTTTATAGATAGCGAAAAATTATTTTCTCCTCAGGAATACGACAGATAGATAGATTGTATGAAGCATGGATTTTTATCAAAATCCTTTCTAACTATCCGCATATTGTACAGTAGTATAGTTTCCTAGGGTTGGATTGCCGCGTAGCGGCATAAGGTCGGTAGAGACAACTCCCATGCTTATCGACAAGGTGCGTAGCACCGAAACATTGGACAGAAAGTTACGGTGCTATGCACCTTTACACCTTGTTTATTGGTTTTTTACCGACGTTATGCCGCTACGCGGCTATGGAGCCCTATTAAATCAGGGTACTGTACAATAAGCTTACAGTCAATAAATCCTTTTAAATCCGTGTCTCATCCGTTCAATCCGTGTCCCATTACATCCCTACTTCCCGTTCTGCCCGATAATCCGAAATTCCGTTCGCCGGTTTTCCTGGTGTTCCGCTTCGGTGCAGGGTGTTTCATCGCTGCAAGGGTGTATCGGTTTCGTTTCGCCATATCCGCGTGCCACGAGGCGTTCCCGTGCAATACCGTGTTCGATGAGCCACTGCACTACCCTGTCGGCGCGGCGCTGCGAAAAATCGAGGTTGAATTCAGGAGCGCCCCGGGCATCGGTATGCGACGCAATTTCAATGCGTATTTCGAGGTTTTCCTGCAAGGTGTGCAGCAGTTTATCCAGGTCGGGCAAAGATTCTTCCCGGAAATCCACTTCATTAAAATCGTAGTATAAATTGACCAAAAAGCCTTCCGAGCCGCGTTTCCAGGTTGCATGATCGGGCGCACTGGGCACGCCGTCGGCCAGCAACACACCATTTTGCACTTCCAGCCCATTGCCGAGGCTGAAAGTCGCCAGGCTGCCGTCGGCATTTTCATAAAAACCGGAAATATCGTTGTAATGCGGCCCTGTAGGCGCTTTATCCGTCGACTCCGAGGCCTGATCGACGATAAACCCTTCCGCATCCCGGTAAGGTTGCAGGCTCAGGTTGGATTTCAGCGTTACTTTTTCCGACGACAGGCCTTTGGTGCAAAAACCTTCGGCAGATGCTGTGATATAGCCCTGCATTTCTGCTTTTACTTTATAACAACAGCCGCGTTCGAGCCTGAATTTATACCGCCCGTCAGGCCCGGTTACGATGGGCGCTGCGACGGTTTTTCCACAATCATTGCTCAAGGTCACCCGCGCGCCTTCCGCAGGCAGGCCGTCGGCCATATCGAATACGATGCCTTGCAGCGCATAATTGGTCTGTTTTTGAAGACTGATTTCGATCAGAACAGCCTGATCGGTCGAGGTACCGGAGCAGCCGTTGGTTTGAGCGCCGTCGTAACCTTTTTTGGCAGCCGAAAAATCGGCGCACTCCGACGGGCGCATGTCGAACGCAATTTTGCCGTCGGCGCCGGTGCTCATCGACAGGCCCGACTGCAGGTTGCTGACGGTAACGCCGCTCAGGGGCTGTTTGGTCTGGCTGTCCAGCACCAGCACCTCCACGGGCACCGCTGTTTTTTGGAAACCGTAAATATCATCCCGCCCTACTCCGCCGCTTCGGTCGGAAGTAAAAAAGCCCCAGGACAGGTCGTTGCCGAATGTAATGGCAAAGTCGTCGTGCGTGGAATTGACCGGAGCGCCGAGGTTGACCGGCAGGTTCCAGACGCCCATATCCTGCTGCGCCGTAGCGTAAAAAATATCGAGTCCGCCCAGGCCCAGGTGGCCGTTGGAAGCGAAGTACAGGCGATGGTTGGCTGCCATAAATGGAAAAATCTCGTTGCCTTCCGTGTTGATGACCGGCCCGAGGTTGGCCGGAGCGGTCCATTGCCCGTTGTTGAGGCTGCTGACATACAGATCCATACCACCGTAACCGCCCGGCATGTTGCTGGAAAAATAAAGTTGCCGGCCGTCGGGCGACAGCGTTGGGTGCGCCACATGGTATTCGTCCGAATTGAACGGCATACCTTTTACGTCTTTCCAGTCACCGGAAGCAGCATTCCATTGGCCTACAAAAATTTTGAGTTTCACCAGTCCGTCTTCACTGCGGTTGGTTTTGCCGTCTGCAAAACTGTTCCGGGTAAAATAGATGGATTGCCCGTCGGCCGACACCGCAACAGCGGCTTCATGGAAACGGGTGTTCAGCGTTTTGGAATAATTTTCAGGTTTTTCGTACTGAAAATCGCCGGGTTGAAGGCCGTGCTGCAAAAACGACACGCGGTACAACTCGGAAAATGGATTGCCCGTCCACAAACTGGTGCGTTTGATCGCAGTGCCTTTGTCTCTGTCACTTGCAAAAATCAGGGTATTGCCCACTACAGCTGGGCTAAAATCATCGAGGTTTGAATTGAACGGCAGGTTCCGCACGGTGTAGATGTCCTTGCCCTTCAGCAACAATTCGCCTTGCCGTTCACAGGAGCCGGCCAGAAACTGCGCCCTGGCGTCATCGGGGTTTTCCTGCAAATACTGGGCAAACCAGGTTTTTGCCTGGTCACATTTTCCATTGGTTTGCAGCATCATGCCGTAATACAGGCGGTGAATGGCCTTTGCCTGCGGCAACTGTACCACCTGGGCGTACCAGCGTTCGGCATTTTCCGGGTCGTTGATTTTGCGGTAACAATCAGCCAGATTGATCATCGCTTCCGGACTGTCCTCCTTTTCCAAAACCTGCTGATATAAAACAATGGCTGTCATATAGTCCAGTTCGCGCAGCGCGTTGTTGGCGCGGGCCAGGCGCGACTGCGACCATACGCAGGCAGGAAATAAAAACAGCACTAGAAGCAAGCGTAATTTCATGTGGATGAGTTTGTTGAGAGGGTTGAGGAGTTGAGCGGTTGAGCAGGTTGAATGGTTTGAGGGCTTCTCTTTCAGGTAGTCGCTTTTACCAACTACCGATTGTCGGTTAATATCCTGCAAAATCAATCCTGCTCATCATTTAAATCCGTTGTTAAAAATACCGCGGCGAAGACACCTTTTTCACCTTTATATCAAACTCGTAGCCTACCATAATTTCTACCGAATTGGTGCCTGCCTGCCGTATCCTGCTCAAGGTCAGGTCATAAGCCGCGCCGATGCGGATGCCGTTTCGCAGGTAGTAAGCCGCCCATATATTGGCCGAAGACGCGGAAGATTTCCGCATTTCCAGCGCCGTCCGCCACGACGCGCCCACCCGCAGGGTTTGATTAAAAAAAACAGAACAATCCAGATCCAGTTCGGTTGGCGAGCCTACGTTCTGGAAAGTGGCATCTCTGCGGAACGAACTGAACCAACCCGTGCTTTTGAGTAACAACGACGGTTTCAGCAAAATTCTTTCTTCTTCATCCAGAGACCAGGTCATTCCGACGGTGGTATAGTAGTGCCGGTATGTTTTGGCATAAAACGCGTAATCGCCGCCGCCGGCCCGGCGCAAATCGTGCTCGATCAGTCGCGGGCTGCTGAATCCGGCATAAAACCGGTCGTTGTACAAAAACAGTCCGACCCCAAAATTCGGCAGCCAGCGGCTTTGGTTGTTTTGAAATACGTCATCTATGCCGTCTTCCAAAATGATATCAAACCAATCGCCGTGCCAGTTGGCCACACTGGCCTGTAATCCGGCGGAGAGTTGCATATCATTGCCGATCGGGAAACGGTAGGCATAAGCGGTTGATACGTCGAAGGTGCTCGTCGGGCCCACTTTGTCGTGCACCATGCTGCCGCCCAGCGCAATACGGTCATTGGCAAGCGGTCCGTGGATGCTAAAGGCTTGTGTCTCGGGCGCGCCATCTACGCCCAGCCATTGTTGCCGGTGTGTTAACGACAGGGCGAGGTGCTCATTCGTGCCTGCACAGGCCGGATTGAATACCAGGCTGTTGAATGAAAACTGGGTCAACATGGGGTCTTGCTGCCCCAATACAGGGTGCAGGCTAGAACATCCCACAAGGACCGTCAGCAGTAAAAATTTTTGCATATTAAATCGAGTTTCTTGTGCTGCGTGAAAGGAGACCGGCAGCGGAGGGATTATGATGCTTTATACGCATAAGTATGCCAAACGGTACAATTCGCTGTCTACAGCGGATTATTTTTGATAAGATTAACAATCAAAAAACCAAGGCATTCAATAATCCCGCAAATTTCACAAAAATTTGCAGATGCTTATACTTTCCGAACTCTGGATTTACCCGATAAAATCAATAGGCGGCTTTTCCGTCTCCGAAGCCCTGGCCGAACCGCGCGGATTACAGTACGACCGCCGCTGGATGCTGGTGGACGAAACAGGCCGCTTTCTCTCTCAACGCGAAATACCGGAGATGGCGCTGCTTGGCACTGCCATTGAAGAGGCGCATCTGCGTGTTTTCTGGAAAAAAAATCCGGCGGAACATATCCGGATTCCACTGCAATTTCCGGAAGGCAGTTTAACTGAAATAACAGCCACTATTTGGGATGACTCCTGTGTGGCGCAGGTATTGCCAGCAGGTATAAACGACTGGTTTTCAAGACAATTAAAACAAAAAGTGCGGCTGGTGTATATGCCCGACTCGACGCACAGGGCCGCCGATCCCCAATATGCGCCCGAAGGCCAGCACGTCAGTTTTGCCGACGGATTCCCCTTCCTGATCATCGGGCAGGCCACCCTCGACGAACTCAACCGGCAACTGGCTGAGCCGCTGCCGATGAATCGTTTCCGGCCCAATTTTGTGTTTACAGGTGGCTCACCCCACGAAGAAGATGATTGGTCCGACTTCCGGATCGGTTCAGTGGCCTTTCGGGGTGTGAAACGCTGCGCGCGTTGCGCTATCCCAACTACCAATCAGGAATCGGCCGAACGCGGCGTAGAGCCGCTGAAAACGCTGGCGACTTACCGGAGTTTCAACAAGAAAATCTTGTTCGGGCAAAATGTGATATTGATGGGAGAAGGGGCGGTCGTTCGTGTGGGTGAGGGCATCGTGTTTAGTGTGTAGTGTTTAGTGTTTCGGGCGCTTCGCCCTCGGTAACTGTGTGCCTGTAGCGAAGCGCCCGAAACACTAAACACCAAACAAGCAACACTCAAAACGCAATAGAGCCTACACAGCCGCCGTCTTCCGTTTCACAGGTGCAGGATTGGCGTTTGCACTTTTCATAGATGACCAGTTCGCAAGTGGTGCAGGCATTTTGTGCCGCCTGGTCGCTTCTGTGGATGCAACTACCGCTGTCGAGTGGGTCATAACTCAATGTTGACCCGGCCGGATCAGTGTCTAATGGAATTCCAACAGTGCTCCATAACGCTCCTTTTTTCCCTTTGGAATAGAGATAATAGAAACTCCCGTCTTCCGATTTGCGAAGTTCGGTTGAACTGATTTGGGTGCCGTCGTTCAAAATCTGTTGAACATGGCTGTTCAGTTCATTGTAGTTTGTTACCTGAATTTTTTGCCCGTTGAAAAGGAAAGACGAGAACTGAATTTGGTTGGGATCTGCCTTGTCGGCGTGCTGTTCATCTTCCCGGCAGGCGTTTAACAGAAAAATTACAGATAGCAGCAAAAACTGAAAAGAGAGCAGCCGGAAGGTAAAAAGTCTCTTGTTTTTCATTTTAGGAAGGATATTTATTAAAAAGCAAATGATCGTGTCAAATCATTTGCAAGTTTAGGCAAATAAATGATCCCATCCAACACAAATTCTATTCGCCATAAAACAAGTATCGTGTTTGAGGGAAGCCCCCAAACACGATACATCATACACTATACACGGCTAAAGGCGAAGCGCCCGAAACACGCTATACGAAACACGATACACGAAAATTACCTGTTCATCGATTCCAAAAACTCCTCATTGCTGCTGGAGTGCATCATGTGTTTTTTCATGAACTCCATCGCTTCTTCCGGCTTCATATCGGCCAGGTGGTTGCGCAGGATAAACATGCGCGACAGGGTATCCTTGTCCAGCAGCAGGTCTTCGCGACGGGTGCTCGATTTGGTCAGGTCGATGGATGGGTACATCCGGCGGTTGGCCAGGTTGCGGTCGAGTTGCAGTTCCATGTTGCCGGTACCTTTGAATTCCTCGAAGATAACCTGGTCCATTTTGGAGCCGGTATCGATCAGGGCAGTAGCCAGGATGGTGAGCGAACCGCCGTTTTCGATGGCACGGGCAGCACCGAAGAACTTTTTCGGTTTTTGCAGGGCCGTTGCTTCCACACCACCGGAGAGTACTTTACCGGAAGCGGGCGCCACGGTGTTGTAGGCGCGCGCCATACGGGTGATGGAGTCGAGCAGGATCACTACGTGGTGGCCGCATTCGACCATGCGTTTTGCTTTTTCCAAAACGATATTGGCGAGGCGGGCGTGGTTGTCGGCGGTTTCGTCAAAGGTAGAAGCCACTACTTCGGCTTTTACGCTGCGGCGCATATCCGTTACCTCCTCGGGGCGTTCGTCGATCAGCAGTACGATCACGTAACATTCCGGGTGGTTTTTGGTAATGGCGTTGGCGATATCCTTCAGCAGGAAGGTTTTACCCGTTTTGGGTTGCGCCACGATCAGGCCACGTTGTCCTTTACCCAGCGGCGTAAACAGTTCGATAATCCGGTTGCCGAAATCGCGGCCGGTCGGACTGGTCAGCAGGTTGAATTTGGAAGTCGGGAACAGCGGCGTCAGGTAATCGAACGGCACGCGGTCGCGCACGTCTTTCGGGTCGAGGCCGTTGATTTTGGCCACTTTCAGGAGCGCAAAGTATTTTTCCCCTTCTTTGGGCGGGCGAATGGCGCCACGCACGGTATCTCCCGTTTTCAGACCGAATAGTTTGATCTGGGAAGGAGAAACGTAAATATCGTCGGGACTGGTTTGGTAGTTGTAATCCGGGGAGCGCAGGAAGCCGTATCCGTCGGGCATCATTTCCAGGGTACCCAGGCCTTCCACCACCCCGTCGAGTTCTACGTCGAACTTTTCTTTGGGCATGACCGGCATCACTTCCGCCGCTTCCTCGTAAGGGCCTTCGGCATCGGGGCGGGTTTCCTGTAAGGGGGCAGGATTCTGGCGGCGTTGCACCATAGTGTCCTCATCCTCCTCTTCACCGGGATTTTGTGCTACAAACTCTTCTTCTTCGAGGTTGTTGAGGCGTGTTGCTTCCGGGTCGACCAAAGCGGGGTTGCCCGGGCGCTGATCGCGGTTGCGGTCGCGGTTACGGCCTTCCCAGCGGTCGCGGCGGTTGCGGTCGTCGCGGCGCAGATCCGGGTTCCAGCGTTCGCGGCCAGGTTGGCCTTCACGGCGTTGGCCCTGTGCTTGCGGCGGGCGTTGTTCGCGCGGCGGCTGGTTGCTGCTGTCGCGGTTTTGGTCGATCGGCGGGCGCGGTTCGCGGCCTGGCTGGATGTTGTCGCGGCGCTGTTCCTGGGGCGGGCGGGCCACGGGCGGAAGTTGGCCGCTGCGGCGCGTATCACCCGTACGGGGCGGGCGCGGTTCCTGGCGTGGGCGCGGAGCCGGTTGTTCCGGCGCTTTTTCCACGGGGCGGGGTTCTTCGACCATCGGTTTTTCGATGTTGTCATCCCCCATCATTTTCACTACTTTGCGGGGGCGGCGGCCGGTTTGCGGATTGGGTTCATCCACAACGGGCACATCTTTGTTGGCCGATTTTTTTTCAATGAGTGCCTGTTCATCGAGGATTTTGTAAACCAGGTCTTGCTTGGCGATTTTGGCTGCGCCTTTAATGCCCAGTTTCTGGGCAATTTCTCTGAGTTCAGTTACCAGCTTATCGTTGAGCTGAAGTATGTCGTACATGGTGGGGAAAGGAAATAGTTAGCATCATAGCGCGCATACGCCAAAGAGGAGGCGTTTCGGAACGCATACGTGAGGTAGGAAAAGATTGTTGAACAAAAAATGTGAAATCAAAAGTTGATTGAAAAACATCCCGGGCAATCATTCATGCAGCCCGGAAGGGATTGAGTTGGGGGAACTTAAAACGGACAAATACAATTTTAAGGATCTGATACGCCGAAAAACCGCCTGAATACTTTGACCTAAAAGGGAAACAACGTCTGCATTGCGCAAAAACCACCTTGTTGTGGTAACAAATTCAGGAGACGGCAGGTACCAATTTTTGGAATTGAACGCTGCAAAGATAAGCCTGTTTTGAAATTCGCTCTATCTTGCGCCGTTTTTTTCAGTGTTCTGAATATATTTTACAAAAATACCTGATTGGATGCTTTTATCCGGGCAGGTTTTTATAAGTATGCAGAGGAAACGATTGAAAGATAAAATTGTTGCAACACCCTTATTACATCTTTCCAACATATAAGTGCCGGCGTCCGCGCCAGTCACTGCAAACAGATACGGAACAATGCTCCAACTAAAAGTCATTCGCGAAGAGAAACAGCGCATTATCAATGGATTGCGCAAAAGAAACTGGACGGCTCAGCAGCTGAAAGTGGTGGACAATATCCTGAAAACGGATGACGAACGCCGCGCCAATCAAAAGGAACTGGACGATACGCTCGCCGAACAAAACCAGCTCGCCAAACAAATCGGCGCGCTCATGGGCCAGGGCAAAAAAGAAGAAGCCGAAACCCTGAAAATGAAAGTGGCCAACCTGAAAACACAGTCCGAACTGCTCAAAGAACGCACCCAAAGCATTCAGCAGCAACTCGACGACATGATGTACTCGGTGCCCAACTGCCCGCACAAAAGCGTACCCAAAGGAAAAACGCCGGAAGACAACAAGGTGGCCAAGGCCTGGAAAAAGCCCTTCCCTGCCCTGCCCGAAGACGCCCTGCCGCACTGGGAACTGGCCAAAAAATACAACCTGTTCGACTTCGAACTGGGCGTCAAACTGACGGGCTCCGGCTTTCCGGTGTACCGCGGCAAAGGCGCCAGGCTGCAACGCGCCCTCATTCAGTTTTTCCTGGATGAAGCCGTCAAAGCGGGTTATGAAGAAATCCTGCCGCCCCTGCTCGTCAATGAAGAAAGCGCTACGGCTACGGGCCAGTTGCCCGACAAAGAAGCGCAGATGTACAAATGCGACGAAGACAACCTGTACCTCATACCCACTGCCGAAGTGCCGGTGACCAATATCATGCGCGGCGATATTGTCCCCATCAAAGACCTGCCGGTTGCGATGACGGCTTACACGCCCTGTTTCCGGCGGGAAGCCGGCGCCTGGGGCGCGCACGTGCGCGGCCTCAACCGCGTACACCAGTTTGATAAAGTGGAACTGGTGCGGGTGGAACACCCCGACAACTCCTACAAAGCGCTGGAAGGTATGGTGCGCCACGTGGAAAAACTGATGAACAAACTGGAACTGCCTTTCCGCATTCTGCTGCTCTGCGGCGGCGATATGGGGTTCAATTCCGCCAAAACATACGATTTTGAAGTCTGGTCGGGCGCACAAAAGCGCTGGCTGGAAGTGAGTTCCGTTTCCTGTTTCGAGACCTACCAAAGCAACCGGATGAAATTGCGTTTCCGCGATGCGGAAGGCAAAATCGAACTGGCACACACGCTCAACGGTTCGGCGCTGGCACTGGCGCGTATCGTGGCAGCCCTGCTCGAAAACAACCAGACACCGGAAGGGATTGTGATCCCGAAAGTGCTGCACCGGTACACGGGGTTTAAAATGATCTGATGCATCCTTCCGTAGAGTGTAATGGAACACAGATGACACAGATGAGACACAGATTAACAGGATTTCCTGCCGTAGTAGTTATTGGAACGCGAATGAAACGGATTTACAGGAATTAGAACGGATTTTAAAAAACTGTGTAAATCTGTTTTCCATTCCACTCTGCGACGAAAAAATAATCTGTTTTAATCCGTGTCTCATCTGTGTCATCTGTGTTCCATCCCGCTCTACAACGGAAAATCCTGTTAATCTGTGTCTCATCTGTGTCATCTGTGTTCCATCCCAATCTACGGCGCGTAACAACTACTTATCCACACCACTACCATCCAAAAATGCAACAAGACAGTTTTGAAGTTATCGGCGGCCACCCGCTTAAAGGCGAATTACACCCACAGGGCGCAAAAAACGAAGCCCTGCAAATTATCAGCGCCGTGCTGCTCACCGATGACCCGGTCACTATTTCCAATGTGCCCGATATCCTGGACGTCAATAAACTGATCGAATTGTTGCAGGGCCTGGGCGTGACGGTCGAGCGGCTGGCTCCGGATTCCTACCGTTTCTGCGCAGGCACCGTCGATATCGCCTACCTCCGTTCGGAAGATTTTATGCGCGACGCCCAGCGTTTGCGCGGCTCGGTGATGCTGATCGGGCCATTGTTGTCGCGTTTCGGTCGCGCTACCCTGCCCAAACCGGGGGGCGACAAAATCGGCCGCAGGCGCCTCGACACCCACTTTTTGGGTTTTCAAAAATTCGGCGCCGAGTTCAAATACGACGATGAAAAAGACATTTACTATGTGGAACAACCCGCAGAAGGCTTGCAGGGCACGTATATCCACATGGATGAAATCAGCGTGACCGGCACCGCCAACATCATTATGGCCGCCGTGCTGGCAAAGGGCAAAACCACCATTTACAACGCCGCCTGTGAACCCTACGTGCAACAACTCTGCCGGATGCTGCAACGCATGGGCGCCAATATCAGCGGACTGGGCTCCAACCTGCTCCAGATCGAAGGTGTGGAAGTGCTCGGCGGCACCAGCCACCGCTGCCTGCCGGACATGATCGAAATCGGATCATTTATCGGTCTGGCAGCCATGACGCAGTCGGAAATCACCATCAAAAATGCCGGCATCGAACACCTGGGGATTATTCCTTACACGTTCGAGCGACTGGGCATTCAAATCGAGCGGCGCGGCGACGACCTGCATATCCCAGCGCAGGAGCATTACGAAATCAATACGTTTATCGACGGGTCTATCTTGACGATTTACGACGCACCCTGGCCGGGTTTTACACCCGACCTGATGTCGATCGTTTTGGTGGTGGCCACACAGGCACGGGGCAGTGTGCTCATTCACCAGAAAATGTTTGAAAGCCGCCTGTTTTTTACCGACAAACTGATCGACATGGGCGCCCAGATCATTCTTTGTGATCCGCACCGCGCTACAGTCATCGGCCTCGACCGGCGTTACCCGTTGCGCGGCATCGAAATGACCTCGCCGGATATCCGTGCCGGGCAGGCGCTGCTGATCGCGGCCTTGTCGGCCAAAGGCAAAAGTGTGATCCACAACGCGCACCAGATCGACCGGGGGTATCAGCATATCGATACGCGGCTGAATGCGATCGGGGCCCAGATTACGCGGCGGTAACAGCATCATCCAAACCACACTCCCATGCTCAGCCAAAAACAAACTACCTACCTAAAAATCATCCTGATTCCCACCGCTTACGCCATGGCGCTGCGGCTGTTTTTTGGCGTGGACACCTGGAAAGATCTCTTTTCGGTCATGTCCATTTCCTTCCTTTTTTGTCTGCCCACCATCGTTGGTGTATTGACCGTGTATTTCTCCTCCGAGGAAGACGCCCGGAAACTTTCTCACCGGTTATTTGCGCCCTGGCTTCCTATTATGTTGTTCTTTGTCCTGACGCTCGTTGTTGCCATGGAAGGCTGGGCTTGCTGGCTAATGGTGCTGCCCTTGTTTTTGATAGCCGCATCTATCGGCGGATTGATCGGAGGGTACTACAAATTCCGGAAAAAAGACAACAATGTATCCATTTCATTGCTGGCACTGCTTCCCTTGTTTATTTCACCCATAGAACACATGATAGGCGCCATTCCCGGAACCTACGATGCATACACATATATCGACATTCATGCGCCCGCTGATAAAATCTGGCAAAATGTAACCCGCGTGAAAGGTATTCCGGCAGATCAGGATAAAGGCTGGCTGAACAGGATGCTGGGGTTTCCAAGGCCGGTCAGCGCGGAGTTGAACTACGAGGGCGTCGGTGCGTACCGAGCGGCTGTTTTTACAAACGGACTGGTATTTCACGAGACCGTTACCGAATATATTGACCAAAAGAAGATGTCCTTCTCCATCAAAGCAAATCCGCATGAAATTCCTTCTACAACCTTGGATGAGCATCTCGTGATCGGGGGCGAATATTTTGATGTATTGAACGGAACTTATGAGTTAGAAAAACTGAATGAAACGACCTACAGGCTTCATTTGACCAGTTTTTTCAGGTTGAACACTACGTTTAATTTTTATGCCAGTGGCTGGGCTAGATTGATCATGAAGGACATCCAAAACAATATTTTGCAGGTTGAAAAAAGCAGGGCGGAAATGGAGAAATGAGGTTTGAACAGGATTAGAAGGATTTTAAAGGATTTAAAAGATTCTCATTCCACAAGATTGATCTTGCAAATTTTGAACAGGATTAGAAGGATTTTTAAGGATTTATATGATTCCCATTCCGCAAGATTGATCCTACAAATCCCGAAAATTAATTCCTTCTAATCCTTTTATATCTTTTTTTATCCTGTTCAAACACAACCTTAATGGAAATCGGAATCGACAGTTTTGCTACCATACCTGCCACCGGTAGCAGCGGTGTGACCGTACTCAACACCGCCGTCTGCCTCGATAAAAGAACTAAAAAATGGCCAGGCTCGACACTATAAAATCCAAACTGGAAGCGCTCCGAAACCTCGATAAGCGTTTCGTGATTTTCGGTGCTACTACGCATCAATATAAGATGAGAAATACCCTCAGTGTAGAGGAGATACAAACCATAGAAAAAGAAAATGACATTACAATCCCGGAAGAATACAAGGAATTCCTTCTTCATCTAGGCTGTGCAGGTGCGGGCTGCGGTGAGGAAGGACTTCTAACACCTCACATAAGGGAAGTGGGTGTCATTACGGAAATGGATGTGCTGGGAGAAAGCGAGATCACACTGAAAAGTATCGATATGCACATCAGCCGACTGACAGGGAGTTCCAAATATATTCGGCTGTTTGATTATGGCAGTGGTATTGAAACCACTTTGGTTTTAAACGGGAAAGAAGCCGGTAAATTAGTCACTTATGATGCAGAGGGGAGGTTCAGAATAGAAGAAGCGGGGTTCTTAGATACGTATGAATTCTGGCTCGACAGCAGTCTTCTTGCGTTGAATTTCGTCAAAGAAAAATTAAAAAACCTGCCTTACGAAGAAATAGAGATTGACAGAAAGGATGTTGGTTATTATTTTCCGGACGTTCTGATGTACAGCATTATGGATGTTGATTTCCCACGCCTCGGCACCCATACGGAAGAACATGAAACTTATATGAAAAACGCCCAAAAACAATGGCTCGCTACCCTTTCTTCTTAAAAATCGTACGACACGTTTTTATCCTGTTTCTGCTCTTCGCCGTGCTGCCTTTGTGGGGCCAGTTCAAGTACGTTCCCAAAACGCCGTCGAGGCTGTACATTCCTTACCGCGAGGGAAATTTGTGGGGCTATTGCGACACCTTGGGGCAAGTGCTCCTGTCACCTCGATACGACAGTGTCGGT
>JADLCC010000271.1 GCA_020847425.1 Saprospiraceae bacterium | reverse complement strand
TACGTGCCCGAAACTGGCGTCCAGTTTTGAAAACTGCGGCATAAATGCAGCGTCGTTGCCTGCCATCACCAGGTCCTTTTTGCCATCGCCATTGAGGTCGCCGCACCAGATATCGCACACGCAGGAGAATTGCACTTCTTTAGGCAGTGGCATGACCCGGAATTGACCGTTGCCATCATTCAGTGCGACAGCGGATTTGAAATAACTGCCCGGCATAGCAATCGCTTTTTTTAATACTTCCGGCGTAAACAGTTCCTGAATGGATTTTTGAGCATAATCCACATGTTTCAGGTTTTGTTTTTTCAGGCTGGGTATCTGTCCGGTGAGTTCTTTTTTCATGGCGATCGGCGTATCTTTTCCGTTGATGCGCCTTGTTATGATTTTTTCAACCGTTCCGTTTTGATCAAAATCGCTGATCCACAGTTTGGAAGGCTGTTCCTGCGACCCCGTGAAATAAAAGTTTTCACCCCGGTTGCCCATGATCAGGTCCTGGTCGCCGTCGCCGTCCACATCATCTGCTTTTACCGTATTCCACCAGCCTGAATAGTCGTTGAGATTGGAAGTAATAGATGTAAACTGGCCGTTTTTGATCTCAAATATGATCGGGTTACGCCATTCACCAACAATAATTAGTTCAGGTGTGGCATCACCAACCACATTGGCCATGATGGCGTCCGTGACCATACCCAGCCGCTGGAGGTCGGGGGTTACACTTTTGGAAACATCTTTAAAATTGCCGAGTCCGTCGTTTTGATATAAAAAATGCCTGGGCGGAA
Organism: Saprospiraceae bacterium; assembly: GCA_020847425.1. Taxonomy (GTDB): domain Bacteria; phylum Bacteroidota; class Bacteroidia; order Chitinophagales; family Saprospiraceae; genus M3007. Next base: position 12,877 of record JADLCC010000271.1, on the reverse strand, counting down.
TACCGTATTGACCCGGAACGCTACGGCTTCCAACAAACAGATCGAGGTGCCCGTCGCCATTAAAATCGTAGGATACTGCCACGGAAGTATTAAAACCGTTCAGGGGCAAGGCTCTTTCATTGAGTCTGAAATGGCCTTTGCCGTCGTTCATATAGATTCGGTTCACCATGTACCTCGAATTAGGTGGCTGTTCATTGCCGCCCGAGCCGGCAAAAAGATCCTGATCCCCGTCGCCATCGGCATCAAAAAACAAGGCGGCCGTGTCTTCGTAGAGTGAATCCCGGTCAAAAGTGCCTTGTTCGCTTCTGACAAAAATGCCGCTGGCCGTTTGCAGGTACAATTGTGCGCCCTGTCCAGTCGCACCGCCGACAAACACATCATCCCTTTGGTCGCCGTTCACATCCGCCACGGCGGCTTTCGGTCCTTCCCTCGAAAGCATGTGATAGATGAGGTTTTCCTGGTAAAAATCGATAAAATTGTTTTCCCGGTGTTGTGCAAAACTATTGGGGACCTCCCGGACGATGGAGGATTTAGACATATTGAGGTCGAAGACATTTCCTTTCAGTACCATAGGAGCATTTTCCCAGGCGATAGACAGGGTGGTATCGACGGCAGGGTGGAGTTGTACGGTTTTGGTTCGGTCCGGCCAGATGACGACCAGCGAATCGATCTGTGTGTTTTGGCCCAGGCCGAACACCATTTTATAATCCACGGAAGACTGGAAACCACGCGAAGGGATGAGTTGAAATTGTTTGTGTTCTTTACCCTGATAAACAGATACTTGTGCGCCGATGGCGAAGGTATTTTGCCCTTTCCCTTTCAGTTGGATGGCCAGGTGGTGGTTTTTATTCCGCTCTTTGGAGTGGTTTTTATAGAGCATCGCGTCCTGGTTGACGTTGTTGATTACCAGATCGAGGTCGCCATCGTTGTCGAGGTCGCCATAAGCCGCGCCGTTGGAAAAAGAAGGTGTGGTAAAACCCCATTGCTGCCCGGCGTCTTCAAAAGTCAGGTCGCCCCGGTTTCGGAAGGCTTTGTTGAGCAAGGGATTGGAGGGCATTTTGTTCAGCACCTCGTTGATTTGTTCTTTCTGGCCTGTCAGAGCCATTTTTTGCACTACTTCATCCGCGAAAAAATCAATAAAATCCTGGTCGGTTACATCTTTGTAAATACCGTTGCAGACATAAATATCGCGGTAACCATCGTTGTCCATATCGAACATCAGGGCGCCCCAGCTCCAGTCGGTAGCCGCCACGCCGGAATAAAAGGCGATTTCGCTGAACGTTTTGTCTTTGTTGTTGAGTTGCAGGCAGTTCTGCATGTACTGGTGGTAAAAACCACGGTCTTGTTTGAGTTGATAAATATTATAATTCTCGAACAAGGTGGTGGTTTTGAGGCGCGTTTCATCGCCCGGCAGCATTTCTGTGGTAAAAATTTCCGGATAGCCGTCGTTGTTGATGTCGGCCATGTCGGCGCCCATGGAAGCATGGCTCATATGGGAGATCCACTGCTCGATTTCTTCTTTAAAAGTGCCGTCTTTCTGGTTGATATACAGATAGTCGCGTTCAAAAAAGTCATTGGACACATAGAGATCGGGCCAGTTGTCGCCATTCACATCGCCCACTGTTATACCTAGTCCGAACCCGATCAGGCTGCCGTATATACCTGCCGATTTGGTGACATTGACAAATTTGCCGTTGTCGTTGCGGAAAAGTTTGTCGCCGCCACCTTTCAGGAAGTCGCGTACCGGCCAGTCTTCGGCATACATCTCCCTGTTGTTGCTATAGTTCAGCGTATTAACCGGCATAAAACTGTTGTTCAGGATATAACAATCCAGGTCGCCGTCGAGGTCGTAATCAAAAAAAGCGGCATGGGTGGTGTAACCGTCTTCATCCAAACCGTATTCCGCCGCTTTTTCTACAAAAACCGGCACGCCATTTTGAACACCCTGATTGATAAACAATTCTTTTACAGGCTTTTTATCCCTGTCATATCCGGCATTACAAACAAAAATATCCAATAAACCATCTGCATTGATATCCACCATCACCACGCCCGTACTCCAGACCCCGGCGCCGGCTACGCCTGCACGGGCGGTGATGTCTTCAAAATGAAAATTGCCTTTGTTCAGGAACAGTTTGTTCTCGCCCATATTGGAAGTGAGGTAGATATCACTCAGGCCATCGTTGTTCACATCGCCTATGGACGCGCCGCCGCCATTGTAGAAATTGCGGTAACTGAAAATATTAAAATCTTCTGTGTTTTCCACTTTGTTAAAAAACTGAACACCGGACTTTTCTGGGGAGACTTCTTCAAAAAGCGCGTTGGAGTCTTTCTTGTCTTTGCAGCCAGATAATAGTAGCAAAGCAAGAGCGAAAAAATACGCTGTATTAGGACGGATATGCATGGTTACGATGATGGTTGTATGGATAGTCGGCTCTTAAAGTTACTATATTGGAATGCAAAGATGGTTAAATGGAAGTGTTTTACTGACGATAATAATCATGTTCATCATATCAATCCCCCAAAACATGGTCAGATATCGTGGTAAAAAAGGATAGGCCGCCTTTGGGGGCGGCCTATCGAATATATTGTTCCAATCAGATTGGAAAACTATTTGTAACCGTCATTCTGCTTCAGGTTTGGATTGGAGTCCAAAGCCTGTTGTGGAATTGGGAACAATACGCGGAAAGGTTCCGTATTGGTTTTATATGACCAGGTGGAAGTAAAGTTTCCAAAACGAATCTGGTCCGTACGACGGATACCCTCCCAGTACAGCTCACGACCGCGTTCATCGAGCATTGTGGCCTCGTTTAAAGCCGCCAGTTGAGTAGCACCACGAATTTGACGCAAGGCGTTGATATGATCCAGTGCGGAAACATTGGACGAGCCGCCGCGCATAATTGCTTCGGTTTTCATCAGGTACACATCTCCGTAACGCAGCAGAATATACTGACCTTTATTAGATTGGTGGTACTTGATGACACGAATGCCTTTTTCAGAGCTGGCGCCCGATAATGGTACGTCGCGAGTAAATGACAAAGGCTGAAAATTGCGTTCATTGATAATCACATCACCATTGTCTTTGTATTGTTGACCGATCAGGAAACCGCGACCCAAACCTGAAAACTCAGATCCATTTGGTACGCCAGGCCCCCCTTTGCGTTGGTCTCCGGTTTCAAACTTGTCGTAAAATTCCGCCAGAGTAGTGAAACCGTTCCAGCCTCCTGGATTAGAATTGTAATGCAAGGTCATGCGGATACGATTATCCACGGAACCTTCAGCGCTGGTAAAGATAATTTCAGTAGCAGCACTGGTACCGAAGTTATCAAAGTAATTAGCCTCTAGAGAATAACCATTTGCGGTGACAGCATCACAGTAAGCAATTACCTTGTTCATATCGGCCGCATCAAAAGTGTATGGACCTGCAGGGTTGGATGCTTTGTATACCGCTTTGTTCAGGTACAAGCGAGCGAGCAATGCATTGGCAGCAGCTTTCGTTGCCTTAGAGTTGGTAGCAATAGGACCTGTTCCAGGCAAATTCGGCAGTGCTTCTTCCAGATCACGGGTAATAAAGTCAAATGCTTCGGCACGGGTAAACACTTTCGGGTTTACATCGACGCCTTCATTTACATTTCTGAATGGAACCTGACCATAAAAGTCCATAACCATTGTCATGAAGTATGCGCGCAGGAATTTGGCTTCAGCGGCCTGTTGTGCATTCGGGTTAGAAGCCAACACTTGGTTACATCTAAAAACGCGCTCGTTCAATTGATTCCAGGAAGCCAATACCATGGAGTGTGTAGCATCCCAGGTATGAGCATGCAAAGAACGCCATACTCCGTTATCGCCCCAGTCGGTTCCACGGGTAGGCGGAATCATTTCATCCGAAGGTTGGTCGAGCAGCGCATAGATATTGGCTTGGTCGGTGATAGCCCCCAGATCTTTATAAGAGGTAATAAGGGCATCGGCAGGATTTCCGGGTACAAATACGCCACCGGCGCCTTCCCGCAGTTGTGAATCCCTGATTTCTGGTTCCAAGTCCGTGCAGGCGGGGATTGCGAAGAATCCCAGCAAAGCAAACATGGAGAACTTAAGAGTTTTGTTATTCATTGTTCGTTTTTTTTATAATTAAAATGATACACTTGCTCCCAAAAGGATTGTTCTGGCACGTGGGTAAGGTGTATAATCAATACCAAATGATGGCACTCCATTGATGGCTTTATTGATGTTTACTTCAGGATCCTGACCGCTGTAGTCCGTAAACACAGCCAGATTCTGACCGGTTACAAAGAAACGCAACGAGGAAACTGTACTGCTTTTCAGTTTCACGCGGTAGCCCAAAGTCACATCCTGAATACGAACAAACGCACCGTTTTCCAGGAATCGGGTAGAAACGTCTGGTGAATTGAGCTGTGATTCGCCACTTGTAGTAACATCCGGACTCACGTTGCGAGCGCCTGCCAATGAACCTGCGGTGAAGTAGGCATTCGCCGTATTGTTATATATCTTGTTGCCAAACTGGCTGTTCAGGAAGATACTGGCATCAAAGTTTCCAATGGTAAATTGATTCGTCAAACCAGCTGTAATCGTTGGCAGCGGGCTGCCGATGAACTGCTGGATGTCGCCTCCGTTATAAATGGAAAGTCCCTCGCTGTCATAACCTGCAAAATCACGAACATAAAATGCAAACAAAGGTTGACCCTGTGCAATACGTTGTGCAAAAGCACCAGACAAACCCTGACCATTGATGGCGCCTGTATTCAACAGACCGTCGTATTTTTTCACTTCATTTTTGTTGTAAGCGCCGTTCAACAAAACATTCCACCGCAAATTAGCTTTGTCAACTGCAACAATATTCAACGACAGTTCAACCCCTGAATTCTGCACATCTGCGTCCAGATTAGTAAAGAAGAACGGCTGAGGTGCAGGTTGTGCGGCTGTTACCAGGATCAACAAATCAGAAGTGTTCTTTTTGTATAAATCCAGAGAGCCGGCAATACGGCCATCCATGAAAGCAAAATCAACACCTAATCCAAGTTGTTTGGTAGATTCCCACTTCAGGCCTGGATTATTGAACGTTACGTCGCCAATACCACCACCATTAATGTCATTACCATCATCATTGATATCCCAGTCGTTGAAGCGTTGGCGGTTTTGGTACAGGTTGTTCGGAATTTCCTGGTTACCAGTAACCCCATAACCCAGGCGCAAGCCCAAATCAGAGAATACATCCGGCACAAAACCCTCATCAATCAACCTCCATTTGAAAGCTGCTGCAGGGAAATAGCCGTACTTGTTGTCGCCGCCGAATCGGGTAGATCCATCCGCTCGAAGGGTAGCGGTAAATAAATACTTGTCTGCAAAACCGAGGTTCACACGACCAAAGTAAGATTGCAACTCATCAATTGTACTGGAAGAATTCCGGCCAATGATACTTGTACCTAAATCCTGGTTAGAGGAAGCGTAGTTATTGATCATGTTATCCAGGTCAGAAACCCGGAAATTAGTCATCTCCACGGCACGGGTCACATATTCAAAACTTTGGTATGAGTAACCCAATACTGCGCTCAAGTTGGCATTATTGAAGGATTTTGTATAAGTGAAGTAGTTTTCCCACAAACGATTTTCTGATTCTACATCATTCAGAAACAGACGGCCTCTTGTATTGATGGTATTTACTACCAAATCTCTGGAATAAGCCGTTTTACGAGTAGAAAGAGATTGGTCAAAACCTAATACGGTTTTAAACGACAGGTTTTTAGTAATGCTGTATTCCGCAGAAAGGTTACCCAATGCACGAAGCGTTTTGGTAAAGTCTTTTGACAACTCCAGCAATGCTACCGGGTTTGCATTATCAACGCCCTTTTGTTTATGTTTTCCGTTAGCGCGATAAACTGAATCTGTCGGATTTGCTTTTAGCGTCATACCTAACAGGTCGCCCTGGAAACCTGAATTGTTTGAAATCGGCACGTTGTCGTCATGGTTGTTGGCAATTGTGATTTGAGTGCCAATGTTCAGACGGTCGTTGATAAACTTCTTGTTCCCGTTAAAACGGGCCGTGTACTTGGTCAGTCCGCTTTCCCGAATGATGCCTTCCTGGTTTTGGTAGCCGAAAGAAAAACGGTAATCGCCACCATTGGCGCTTCCACCATAACTGATGTTGTGTGAGTTGGTTAATGCTGTGCGGAAAATCTGATCCTGCCAATCCGTGTTGGTTTTGCCATTAACCTCATTTGGATTTACGCCTGGGTTGCGTTTACTCCATTCGCTCAGGAATGTAGGGCCGTCAAGCAGATCGTATTTTTTAGAGATTGTACTGATACCCAGCGAGTAGTCATATGACAAAGAACCTTTGCCTGTAGCACCTTTTTTCGTAGTGATAATAACTACGCCGTTGGCGCCGCGTGAACCGTAGATAGCCGTAGCGGATGCATCTTTCAATACGTCCATTGTGGCGATATCCGCAGGGTTCAGGAAGTTCAACGGGTTGCGGGCAGCACTGGAACCGAAACCGGCATCAGCACCACCTGAACCGGTGTCGCCGCCTGAAAGTGGAACACCGTCTACAACGAACAGCGGGTTGTTGCCACTGCGCACGGAAGATGTACCGCGAATACGGACATTGATACCGCCGCCGGGTTCGCCGTTGGAGTTGGTGATCTGAACACCTGCCACGCGACCTTGCATGAGTTGTTCCGGTGCAACAATTACACCTTTGTTAAAGTCCTTGTCAGTAACCGATGCCACAGCACCGGTCGCATCTGTTTTGCGCACAGAACCATAACCGATAACGACTACCTCATCCAGCATGGTGCCGGGTTTCAGTGCGACGTCAACAGAGTTGGAAGCGCTCAGTGCTACCACTTGTTCGGCATAGCCGGTGTAAGCAAAACGCAATTGAGTGGCGCCATCCGGTACTTCAACCGAAAAGTTGCCGTCAATGTCGGTAGAAGCACCACGGGTGGTACCAACTACCGATACAGTAGCACCGATAAGGCCTTCTCCTGACTCGGCGTCGGAGACTTTACCTTTTACGGTGCGCTGTGCCAATGCGAAGTTGCTGAGTAGCAATAAAAATGCTAACAGAGCTCCGCCTTTGGTAACGGTGTTTAGAAACTTCATACGATAATAGTTTAGTTTAAGTGAAAAAAATTATCCTTCACAATGTGAAAGTCATTAAACGGTATTTGGATTATTCTTTGCAACAATTTTTTACTAGGCATACTCAAAGAACATGAGCAATGCAGGATTTTATTCGGAAGAGGTAGGGCGAATAGGATTTGTAGGTCAGGTGTGTGGTGGTCACCTGTTGCGATGCGAAGGTATGATTTGCCGGTATAACGACCAAAGCCTTTTTTCAAATTTTTCAATGTTTGCTATTTTCAGAATATTATTATGAAAATAAGCACGGCACTCTAATTCTAACAGTATGAGTGTGTTATGCATTTTCCAAATATTATTTGTCACAACCGTGTCAGGAAACAGAAGGGAAAAGAAAACGAAAGGTCATTTTTAATCCCGCTTTGCTCCCATTGGCTTTTGATGTACGTTTGCCGCTTATTACAATTGTTATGATGCATTCAACCGAATCCAACCGCCGTTTGCCGGCAGAATGGGAGCCACAAAGTGCCGTTCAACTCACTTTTCCGCACCGAGGCACCGACTGGGCCGAACAACTCGATACCGTTTTACCCTGTTTTTTTGAAATTGCAGCCACGATCAGCCGTTTTCAACCCGTGCTGATTATTTGTGAGGACATCGAACAAATTCGTGCCCACCTGTATGGCAATCTAAAACAGATCGGATTAATTGAAATCCCCAACAACGACACCTGGGCACGCGACCACGGTGGTATTACCATTCTGGAAAACGGCCAACCGGTCCTGCTCGATTTCGTTTTTAATGGCTGGGGCTTAAAATTTCCTGCTGATAAGGACAACCTGGTCACCCGGCGTATGTATGCAACCGGGATCTGGAATGCTGAAATCAGGCATGGCGGCATGGTGCTGGAAGGCGGCGGCATCGAAAGCGATGGAATGGGCACTTTGCTTACCACTGCAGAATGTTTGCTGTCTCCCAACCGAAATCCACACCTGACAAAGGATGAGATTGAAGATCATTTGAAAGATCTTTTCGGTGTGAAACGTATGCTTTGGCTGCACCATGGTTATCTTGCAGGCGATGACACGGATTCGCATATAGACACACTCGCACGTTTTTGCAACGCTTCAACTATTGCTTATGTCAGGTGCAGCGATCCGGCGGACGAACATTTTGATGCACTGCAAAAAATGGAATCAGAACTGCAGGCTTTCCGAACCATAGAAGGTAAAGCCTATCGTTTGGTACCCCTGCCAATGCCCGATGCACGCTATGATGAGGATGGCGTTCGCTTGCCGGCAACATATGCTAACTTCTTGATTATCAACGGAGCCGTATTGGTGCCGATATATCAAGTGCCACAGGATGCTGCTGCATTGGAGATATTTAAAGAGATATTCCCCGACCGCGAAATCATCGGTATTGACTGCAATCCGTTAATTTTGCAACATGGTTCTTTGCACTGTGTCACCATGCAATACCCAATTGGCCTGAAACAATCAGACGCTATATTTCAATGAACATGCTTTTATCGCTATAAAGGTATTTCGAGCACTTCTATGCTGTGACAGGAAGCAAGCCATGCAAAAGCCGCAATCAGTTGCGCAAACGGTTGTTGTTGGTAACTTTGCTAAAAATGTTGATAAGTTTTGTTTTTGAAAAATGGAATAAGAATTTGCTATTGACCCGATCTAATACTAAAAATATGGCGTTTGGGCAAAAAGCAGTAATATTGATAAGTAGCAACGGAACAGATGAAAAGGACAACCATCAAGGACATAGCACAACAGTTGGGTATCAATCCTTCTACGGTGTCGCGTGCGTTAAAAGACCATCCCGATATTGGTTTGGCATTGCGCACGGAGATCAAAAAACTCGCGCATCAGTTGCATTATCGCCCCAACCACATGGCCGTCTATCTGCGCCAACGCAGCAGCAGGCTTATCGGGCTGATTATCCCGGAAGTGACCATGTTTTTTTATCCATCCGTCATCAAAGGAATCCAGAATGTACTGCACGATGCGGGATACAACCTCATCATGCTACCTTCCAACGAATCCCTGGAGCGGGAAATAGAGAATATTCAAATCTGCTCGGAAAATGACGTTGCCGGTATCATGCTTGCTTTCTCGCGTTACCGGCATACCACCGAACACCTTTCGGCGCTCGAGGACATCGGCGCTCCGGTGGTCATGTTTGATAAAATTATTGAAGGACTGCCCTACGACGCTGTGGTGCTGGAGGATTTTCAATCGGCCTATACGGCAGTCAAACACCTGATAGATACCGGTTGCACTAGAATTGCAGGTATTTTTGGCAATCCTGATTTGCGCATTACGCAGTTGCGGCTGGACGGTTTTCGGCAGGCGATCACAGATGCCGGGCTGGAATACAACGAAGATTATGTCTGTTTTTCCGATAGTTCGTATCAGGCGGAAAAAGACGCACGCACATTGATGGAAAAACCGATTCCACCCGATGGCATTTTTGCCATGACCGATGAAATTATCATCGGCTCCCTGCCTGCTATTGTCCGATCGGGTAAAAAAGTGCCGGAAGAATGCGCGATCATCTGTATCAGCGATGGCTTTCTTCCGTATTGCCTGTATCCCAAGGTTACTTTTTTACACCACGATGGGTATCAAGTGGGCCGCTTGGCTGCCGAAAAAATGTTGCAACTGATCGAGATTGGTCAAAATAGCAGCGAAGACAAAAAATCTGAGGTGCTGATGCTGAAGCCTCCATTGATCGAACTGGATACAACGCGAAAATTGGTTTGAAACATGAGTTATGCCTCACTTCAACAAATCCGCAACTGCCTTAGCCCAGGCCGGCGAGTCATTTAAACTCGGCACCAGGTCCAGGTGTTCACCGCCCCAATTTTCAAATTCTTCCCGGTATTCACTTTCCACTTCAACAGTCGTCTCCAGGCAATCGGCCGTAAATGCCGGGCAAAAGACCAGCAGGCGCTTGGCTTTTTTCTCTTTGGCCAATGTTTCCAGGGTGCGAATGGTGTAGGGTTGGACCCACGGGCTGCGTCCGAGCCTGCTTTGGAAACACACGGTATATTGTTCGGGTTTCAAATTCATTTGAGCGGCTATGGCCTTTGTCGTGGCATAACATTGCGCCGAATAACAAAATTGATTGACCGGCGTAAGGGTCTGGCAGCAATCCGCGCTTTTCAAACAATGATTAAAAGCGTCCGCTTTCCGGAGCTGGCGTTCCGGCAGACCGTGGTAACTAAACAGAATGTGGTCGTAACTGGAAATATCAAATTGAGCGGCGTTTTTCACATAGATATCGATCATTTCCGGCCAGGTCGGGTAACTGCTGAAAAACTCCAGCGCCGGAATGATCTGCTGTTTCGACAAAATACGCATCACTTCCTCATGCACGGAACCCGTGGAAGCGCCGGCATATTGCGGAAATAGGGGAAATATCTTGATTTTGCCCACTTTTTCCTGCATGAATTGCTGAATGGCCGTTTCAATGGACGGGCTTTGGTACCGCATGGCTAACTTGACAAGGTATTCGTCGCCAAGGATTTGCTGCACTTCGGCAACCAGGTTCTCCCCATAAAACTTGAGCGGAGAACCGTTTTCCGTCCACAATTGCTGGTATATTTTGGCCGATTGACCCGACCGAAACGGCGCAATGATCCCACGCACCAACAGGTTGCGCGACACTGCATTGATGTCGATGACACGCGGGTCGAGTAAAAATTCTTTCAGGTAGCGGTATACGGCAGGGCGCGTGGGCGCATCCGGCGTGCCGAGGTTGACGATGAGGATACCTGTTTTGGACTGAATATTCATTTGTTATGTTGTGAAAATGTTGAGGAGTTGAGGGTTGAGAAGTTGAGGGTTATTACCCTTGGGGTTGCAAATAAATTTGGCTTCTATGTAACCAGTTCCAAGGGTAATAACCCTCAACCTCTCAACCCTCAACAATCTAAGCGATTTCAAATTGCAACTTCGCCAGGCTGCTATACGCCCCGTCATACATGGCCGACAATTCTTCATGCGTACCTTTTTCTACAATATGCCCGCCTTCCAGCACATAGATACAGTCGACCTCGCGGATAGTAGCCAGGCGGTGCGCAATGATAATACTGGTGCGGTTTTTCATCAAATTGTGGAGGGCTTCCTGTACCACTTTTTCCGATTCCGCATCCAGCGACGAGGTTGCTTCATCGAGCAGCAAAATACTTGGGTTGCGCAAAATGGCCCGGGCAATAGCAATCCGCTGGCGTTGTCCGCCGGATAACTTGATGCCACGCTCGCCGACAACCGTATCCAGGCCTTCCGGGAACGTAGAAATAAAATCCCAGGTATTGGCTTGTTTGGCGGCCTCGATAATCTCGGCTTCGGTAGCGTCCGGTTTTCCGTACAGGATATTTTCCCGGATGGTACCTCCAAAAAGGATCACCTCCTGTGGTACGATGGCAAAATTGTTGCGGTAGGAATGCAGGTCATAATCGTAAATATTCTTGCCATCGATACTGATCGAGCCGCCATCCAGGTGGTGAAATTGCAGCAACAATTGCATAATGGTCGATTTCCCGGCGCCGCTTTGCCCAACGATGGCCACTTTTTTACCGGATTCGATGGAAATATTGACGTTTTTCAAAACCGGCACATCAGATCGGGTGGGGTAGGAGAACTGCACGTCCCGGAATTCAATATTGCCGTTCAAGCGGCCGGCTTGCGCTGTGGCCAGTGGGCGCTCGTCTGTTTCGGATGGCGTAGATAAAATTTCACGAATGCGTTCGGTCGCACCGACCGCGCCGACCAGTTCGGAGTAAAAATTACCCAACCCGGCAATTGCAGCACCGATCACAGCGGTAAAAGTGACAAAAGAAATCAATTGACCGGCCGTAACCTCGCCGGTTTGCACCATGCGCATACCCGTCCAGATGACAAAAAAGAGCGCACCAAACAGCACAGTGATAATAAACACCGCAAAAAGTGCCCTGCCGGATGCGAATTTCAGCGAAACCTTGATCACCGCGTCATTGGACTGTCGGTAACGGTTGGTTTCAAAAATTTCGTTGGTAAAGGCTTTTACAGCATGTATACTTTGCAGGGTTTCGTCCAGAATCGTATTGGTTTCGGCCAGAATAGTCTGGCGCTGTTTCGATAATTTTCGGATGTAGCGCCCGAAAATCATAGCACCGATGACAATGATCGGGAAGGTCAGCAGCATCACACCGGCCAGTTTGGGTGTTTGCCAGGCCAAAAAAACAACGCCGCCTATGAGCAGGATAACCTGTCTGAAAAACTCGGCCAGTACGAAGTAGAAGGTGTTGTACAGTTTTTCCACATCGTTGGTCAGGCGGCTCACGATATCGCCGACCCTGCTTTTTTCAAAAAACACAATCGGCAAGGAGATGATCCGCTGGTACAAGGCGTTGCGGATATCGGCCGTGCCCCGTTCGCTGATTTGTGCAAACAACTGTACGCGGGAATATGAAACAACCCCTTGAAATACAAGCACAACGAGCAATCCAAGCCCAATTTTGGATAGGTTGAGGTCGTAGGCTGTTTCTTTGCCCTGTGCGACATCCAGCATCAAACCGACACTGTAGGGGAAAATCATAAACACCGTACTGCTGAGAAACAGCAACACAAGACCGGTAATAAATTGCCAGCGGTAGGGTCTCAAAAATTCAAAAATCTTGAGGGCTTCGCGCAGGTTTTGGCGGGATAATTTTGTGCGGGATTCTTCTTTGTCTAGCATAAGGGTGCAAAGTTGATGCTGAAAACCGAATTTTCAG
>JADLCC010000270.1 GCA_020847425.1 Saprospiraceae bacterium | reverse complement strand
TTGGCGTATTTCATACCAAAAACGCGCAATAATCGCTCGGCAATCACCTGTGCCGCACCTGTTTCAGCCAGAATACTGCCCAGGATAACGCCGAATGCCAGCACCATGACCAGACCTCCCCGGGTGCTGCCGATGCCGTTTTGCAGCGATTTCAGAAGATCGGCTGGCGGCATCCCTTTGGCCAGACCTACAACTAATGTGCTGATAATCAACGCCATGAAAGCATTGAGCCGGACCAGAATGATCAGGGCCAGCAAGAGGGCGATACTGAGGAGGAGGATAATCACGGTTGGTATGTTTTCATTCGTTAAAAATAATGATGAATGATGAATGATGAATGATGAATGATGAATGATGAATTTCTTTTTAATCCATTGAAAATCAATATTTTATAATAAAAACAACAGAATTCACCTCACCTGTCAGGCCAAATATTCATCGTTCATCGTTCATCATTCATCATTCATCATTTCTTCTCCACCGCATGCCCGCCAAACTCATTGCGCAGGGCCGCCACCACTTTTCCCGAAAAGGTATCGTCCTGTTGGGAACGGTAGCGCATCATCAGCGAAAGTGCGATAACAGGTGTGGGTACGCCCAGATCGAGCGCCGTTTCGAGTGTCCACTTGCCTTCACCGGAAGCGTGCATAACGCCCCGGATCGAGTCGAGTTGCGGATCTTTGGAAAACGCATTGGCGGTGAGTTCCATTAACCAGGAGCGCACGACGGAGCCGTGGTTCCATAGTGTTGCAACTTTTTGATAATCAATATCATATTCCGAATGTTCGAGCACTTCAAAACCTTCGGCAATAGCCTGCATCATTCCGTATTCGATACCGTTGTGCACCATTTTGGTGAAATGCCCGGCGCCGGGCCCGCCGACATACAAAGTACCACCGGGCAGCGATATGTCATCAAAAATGGGTTTGCAATACTGATACACCGCTGCTTCGCCGCCGATCATGGTGCAGGCGCCATTCAGGGCGCCGGATGTGCCGCCGGAAGTGCCGCAGTCAATAAAGTCGATTTCCTTGCCTTTCAGAACGGTGTACCGGCGTATGGAATCCTTGAAGTTGGAATTACCGCCGTCGATCAGGATATCGCCCGGTACGAGGTGCGGAACTAATGAGTTGATGACTTCTTCAACAATTTCGCCGGCGGGCACCATCAGCCAGATCACCTTGCGTCCGCTGAGGTGCCTGCATACCGATTCGATAGAATCGCCTGTCGCGATGCCGTTTTCAGCGGAAATTTTAGCCGTTAATTCTGTTGAACGGTCATAAGCCACTACTGTATGGCCATGTTTCTGGAGATTAAGGGCGATGTTGAAGCCCATTTTGCCGAGGCCGATCAGACCGATTTGCATAGGTGTGGGTGGTTATGTGTGATTTGAACTAAAGTAGTCAAGGGATGAGGGATGAGGAATGAGGGATGAGGAATGAGGGATGAGGGATGAGGGATGAGGAATGAGGGATGAGGGATGAGGAATGAGGAATGAGGAATGAGGAATGAGGAATGAGGAATGATGAATGATGAATGATGAATGATGAATGATGAATGATGAATGATATTGGCCACAAAAAAAATATCATCACTCACTTTTCGGGTGTCTGATATCAGTCCTCATCCCTCATTCCTCATCCCTCATTTCAACTCCACCACCCCAAAAATACTCGCGTTTTTCCAGCCCTGGTTTTTGTCCTCCCCTTCCACGACGACATTTCCCATAAAATTTTCGCGTTCAGGGGAATGGTCATTGTCGCAGTAAGCGAGCGCGAAACCGACTTTTTTGCCGGCGGTGAGCATTTTTGGGATATTTTCAGCGTCTTCGGTGTATTCCTTGTCAAACAATTTGATGGCCACTTCCCAAACGGAAGTATTCCCAGATGTGACCCGCCGGGAGATGCAATGATCGTTGAAATATCCGGCATTGCGATTGGGTCGGGTGTCCACCACTTTACCATCTAAAGCAATATGGTAAGCGAAAGCGCTGTAATTATACTGGTGATCGCCGCCGGAAGCATCTTCATCCACAAAAATTTCGAGGCAATCGTCATCCCAGAACTGCTGCAAACCATCGGGATGGGTATCCACGAGCGTATCGTCCGTTATTTCAGCAAGCAGGTAAAGGTTGTTCTCATCCCAGACCAGTTTGTACCTGCCGGTAAAATCTGCGGGCGTCGGGGCCTTGCCGATCCACAACTGATCGAGCGGCAGCCATTCGGCCTGTTGCCATTCTGCTTCTTCGCCGATGCCATCAATGGTGGGCGAACCGTATGGGGCGGAAAATTGCTGGCGCTTGTCGAGCGCATTTTGGTCGGCCGGGTTTCCCTGATTTTTGCAGGAAAGGAAACAAAAAATACCGAAAAAGAGGAGTAATTGGGAAGAAAAAACGACGGAGCGATGCATATCAGATTTAGTTTTGGGCAAATGTTGGATTTTTAAGCGAATTAGTAACGATGAAACTGGAAATATTCCAAATAGCGTAGCTAAGTGTCATAAGTACAATTTATAGTTAACAAACTTTGAAGGGCTTTTTGGTACCTTTGCCGCCGAAGGAACAACGCGCACTCAAACTGGCGATGAACAGTGCTTGTTCCTATCTGTTAAGCATAAAACGATACAAATAAATATATGGAACCCTCAGGATATTTCCCCATCATTATGCAGGCGCTGGTCGCGCTGGGGTTTGTTGCGCTGGTACTTATCGTCGTGCCGATGCTCGGTCCGCGCCGCAAAAGTGCCAAGAAGGACGAAAACTTTGAATGTGGTATCGAATCGCAGGGAAATGCCCGGTTGCCAGTCTCAATCAAATACCTGATGACGGCGATTCTTTTTGTGCTGTTCGATGTGGAAGTGATATTCTTTTACCCTTATGCGGTCAATTTCAGGGCTATGGGATTCGACGGTTTTTTTGCCGTACTCCTGTTTGTGGCCGTGTTTTTGATCGGATTTTTCTATGTGCTTCGAAAAGGAGCGTTTGAATGGGACAAGTAATTTTTTAATGATGAATGATGAAGGATGAATGATGAATCTTTAAAACAGACTCTGTATATTCATCATTCATCATTCATAATTCATCATTAAATTTTGAATTATGGCAAATATTTCAGAAATGCCGGAAGGTTACGGTGGAGAAGGCTTTTTTGCAACTTCACTGGGAAAAGCGGTGGGTTTGGCGCGCGCCAACTCTATCTGGCCCCTGCCTTTCGCCACCTCTTGCTGCGGTATCGAATTTATGGCAACCATGGGGACCAATTACGATCTGGCCCGCTTTGGCATGGAGCGCCTTTCTTTTTCGCCCCGTCAGGCCGATTTATTGATGGTAATGGGTACTATTTCCAAAAAAATGGGCCCTATCCTGAAACAGGTGTACATCCAGATGGCAGAACCCAAATGGGTGATCGCTGTGGGCGCCTGCGCCAGTTCGGGTGGCATTTTTGATACCTATTCCGTATTGCAGGGCATCGACAAGGTCATTCCGGTCGATGTGTACGTGCCCGGTTGCCCACCGCGCCCCGAACAGATCATCGACGGTATTATGAAAATTCAGGAACTGGTGAAAAACGAGCCGTTGCGCCGCCGCAATTCTCCGGAATACCAACACCTGCTGGCCAAGTACCAAATTGAAATCGACTAGTTATCACATGAACTTGAATAACGACATCTTGCTGTCTTCCATCGAACAGCATTTCCCGGGCGCCATTCTGGCGCACAGCGAGCCTTACGGCATGCTGACCCTGGAAACCACCCGGGAGCAGATTATCGATATATTGCGCTTTCTGAAAGAAGACCCGCACCTACAGGTCAATTTCCTGACTTCGCTGTGTGCCGTTCACTATCCCGATAATTCGGGCAAGGAACTGGCTATGGTGTATCATTTACACAGTTTCGTCCACAACCTGCGCTTCCGGATCAAAGTATTTTTCCCCATCAGCGACCCGACAATCCCTACCGCAACTACCCTGTGGCCCACAGCCAACTGGATGGAACGGCAGGAATACGACTTTTTCGGCGTGCAATTTACCGGTCACCCCGATTTGCGGCGTATCCTCAATGTGGATGACCTGGATGTGTTCCCGATGCGCAAGGAATATCGCCTGGAAGACGGCACCCGGACGGATAAAGACGACCGGTTCTTTGGGCGGGATGGACATGAAGGACAAGAATTTGATTAAGAAAAAATAATATGCAAGTCCAATCCTATTTTTCCTCCCTCGATAATCTCGATGGAGAACTTTCAACCCTCAACCTGGGGCCTACGCACCCGGCGACGCACGGCATCTTCCAGAACGTGCTGAAGATGGACGGCGAACGGATTGTCAGTGCACAGCCGACCATCGGTTATATCCACCGGGCTTTTGAAAAACTGGCCGAACGCCGCCCGTACAACCAGATTACGCCTATTACGGACCGGTTGAACTACTGTTCTTCTCCGATCAATAACCTGGGCTGGCATATGACGGTTGAAAAACTGATCGGCTGCGAAATACCCAAACGCGCGCAGTATATGCGGGTGATTATCATGGAGTTATCGCGTATTGCCGACCACCTGGTTTGTAATGCGGTGATCGGAGTGGACACCGGCGCTTTGACAGGGTTCACTTATATGTTCCAGGAACGCGAACGGATTTATGATTTGTTTGAAGAAGTGTGCGGCTCGCGACTGACTACCAATATCGGCCGTATCGGCGGCATGGAACGCGATTTTAGTCCGCGTTTTCACAAGTTGTTCAAAGAGTTTATGGACACCTTCCCGGCACGTTTCGAAGAATTTAATAACCTGCTCGAACGCAACAGGATCTTTATGGATCGCACCATCGGCGCAGGCCCTATCAAGGCCGAACGCGCGCTGGAATATGGTTTCACAGGACCTAACCTGCGTGCTGCCGGTGTGGATTACGATGTGCGCGTGATGACGCCTTATTGCAGCTACGAGGATTTTGAATTTGATATTCCTGTGGGCAAAGACGGCGATACGTACGACCGTTTTATGGTGCGCCAGGAAGAGATTCGCCAGAGCATGCGGATTATTACGCAGGCTTATAAAAATTTACCCGAAGGCCCTTACCACGCCGATGTTCCGGATTTTTACCTGCCGGAAAAACCGGATGTGTACACCAAAATGGAAGCCCTGATTTATCATTTTAAAGTGGTGATGCAGGAAACGCCCATCCCGGTAGGCGAAGTGTACCACAGTGTGGAAGGCGGCAACGGTGAACTCGGCTTTTACTTGATCAGCGACGGCGGCCGCACCCCATATCGTTTGCATTTCCGCCGCCCCTGCTTTATTTTTTACCAGGCCTATCCAGAAATGGTGCGCGGCTCCATGCTTTCCGACGCGATTCTGACCATGAGTTCGATGAACGTCATTGCTGGAGAACTGGACGCTTAATCTTTATTTGAAAGAAATTATCGCATACAAATGACTGCTGTTCACGCATCCAACGGTACGCCGTTCCAATATTCCGAAGCCGCACTTGCAGAAGTGCGCAGTTTCGCAACGAAATACCCCGAAGGCCGCGGTAAAAGCGCCATTATCCGCGCACTGCATATCGCACAGGAAGAAAACCATGGCTGGCTGAGTGCAGCGGCGATGGACCACGTGGCTGAAGTGCTGGGCATCACACCGATTGAAGTGTATGAGGTGGCTTCTTTTTACTCGATGTACAACCTCGAACCGGTGGGCAAATACGTACTGGAATTTTGCCATACCGGCCCTTGTGCTATCGAGGGTGCAGAGCGCATCATCGAATACACGAAACAAAAACTGGGTATCGGTAAAGGCCAGACGACACCGGATGGTCTGTTCACCATCAAACAGGTAGAATGCCTCGGCGCATGTGGCTACGCGCCCATGATGCAGGTGGGTGAATTTTACCACGAACACCTCGATGAAACGAAAATGGACCAGTTTATTGAAGATTGCCGGGCAGGGAAAATAGACAAGGGGACCTGGAAGATGCACTGAGTGGAAAGCAATGAAGGACAATGGGTTACAAAGGATTAACGTATTTGTTCCAATGATTTTTTAAACCAATTCATATGGCACGCAGACACCTAATTGTACTTTACATGTTGTTGCTCATCGGCGTTGGTTATTCCTGTAAAGGCGACCCGGCTGCAAACAAAAAAACGGATACAGGTAGCAATACTGCTGCAACTGAAAACAAAATACCGGATTCAAATAACCAGGCAGTTGCACCGGATACAAAGGCTTCAACGCCTTCTACGGGTAAAAAGCACCTGTCGATAGATACAAGCCGCAACGAAAACCAGCCTTTGTACGAAAAAGATCGAACAAAGAATATTCCGGCTCCGGTTACGGAAGCATCACAAAGCAAACCCATCGGTCCTCCGGGATATGTGACCAAGGATAACGCGGTTTTGCTGACAAAACCCGTAGCAGGGGCAACAAAAGTCAGTGCCCTGAAAAAAAATGAAATCGTTTTTATCCTTCAAACCATCATGACGGATGAAAATGGACAAGTGACCGATTATCCGACCTGGTACAGAATTGAACGAAAAAGCAAACAGACGGGCTGGGTAATTGCGAAAGCGGTGGATGCAGGTGCAGGGGGATGATGCCAGAAATGACATAGAAAAAAAGGCAACTATTGAACCTTGAAATATTCGAATCATGAAAACAATCTATCCTTTTATTTTAACGCTGCTGCTGGCGTTTGTCTGGTCCGCATGC
>JADLCC010000269.1 GCA_020847425.1 Saprospiraceae bacterium | reverse complement strand
TCCCGGTTTTCACCCTTGGCTTCGTTACCAAAAGCCTCGGCGATATCCGCGGCACCAATACCCAAAACACGGAAGACGAAGATATCCGCGATGATGTCAACGGCTTGTCTTTATCCTGGGGACTTGGTGGCGGTATTGAGTACGAGTTTGCGACGAGTGCAACTTTGGTGGCAGGCATCGCATACCAGCAACTCTTTACAGATGTTACTTCGGATCACGGTTCCGTAATCAAAAACAATATCTACGAAAAAGAGGATTCAAAAGGCACACTGGGAATGGTTTCGGTTCGTATCGGAATCTTCTTTTAGATAGTTATCAGTTGCCGGTTATCAGTTATCAGTCTGGAAATGCCTGGCCAGAGTAAATAGTTTGGCCAGGCATTTCCAGACTGATAACTGATAACCGACAACTGATAACTATATATTCCGTGCAATGTTTGCCGCAAGCGCAATTCTGTCGTAATGAATCGCGTAAAAAATAAATTTGCCTTGTCGCTGGGTATATACGAGTTCTGCCTGACGCAAGACACGAAGATGTTGGGATGCAACGGCTTGTTTGATCGCTAATGCTTCAAAAATGTCATTGACACAGACTGTTTCGCATTCATCGATGTAGCGGATAATCTCAATCCGTAAGGGGTGCGCCATAGCGCGCATAATAGCGGTGGAAGCCTTCAACCGATGCCGATTGACGGGAGAAAAGAGGGGGGATGTGTTCATGTTTTTCGTTTTGTTAACCCGTCAAATCAAAGCGTCGGGCGGGCAAATATCCATATTTCCCACCAAATTGTCATTTTTCAGCAAAAAAAAGAGCCATTTTGTTCCGCTGCTGCAGAACAATCATGGCTCTTTTTGCTGGATCAGACCCGCTGTGTGTTGCCTGTTAGGTTCAGGCGACGAGTTCTTCCACCATGTTAGAGATCTGGCCGATCCGGTTTTTGTCGAGCGAATAGTAAATAAACTTGCCATCCCGCTCCGTTTGCACCACACCTGCTTTGCGTAAAATCGCCAGGTGCTGACTGGCAACACTTTGCTCCAGGCGCAATTTCACATACAGGTCGGTAACGGTCATGCGCTGATTTTCCTCCAGGAGGTCGATCATACGCTGGCGGAGCTTGTGGTTTACTGCGCGCAGTACCAGGACTGCTTTTCTCAATTCGCTGTAGTCGAGCAGAATGTCTTGTTGTCCCTTCTTCAAGACTATCGCTTCCCCTTTTACTTTTCTCATATAAATTGTTTTGAAAAATGAATAAACTCATCGTATGCATTTTACATATTCCAAAACTGTGCCATTTCTTATGAGATCATTTTTTAAATGAAAAAAATATGAAATATAAAATGAATTGATTCACAACATAAAACAATCGCTTAAATTAACAAATGAGTCAAAAACACTATTTTTCATGCCATGCAGATTTATTGGAAACCGTAATATTAGGGGGCTTCATATACAGGGGTTCAAAGTACGCAATATCCTGAAAATCATTGTTTTGGAACTGATAAAATGCTAATTCAGATAAATATTGGGCCGAACATTTTTTTATGGGACTCACAACCGTATTCTCAAACAATGTCACGTCTGCAATCTTTTGACTACCGTTTCCTGACACAATCAGCGTATCCTGGCTGTCCGGGTCGATGCAGGAGGTAACGTATTCAATAAACGAATTGTTTTCTAAAATGAGCGGCTGGGGTAGATTTACCCGCTCCAATGCGCTGGTGTACACGCTGGTCCACACCTCGTTGCGGCGGGCATCGATCATGGGAAGAAAATAAATTCGCCCCCCATCCTGCGCTGCAACCGGCTTGCTTGCCAGCGCTAAAGAACCGAGCGTATCTACAGCGATCAGGGGTTTATTCAGGGCATAACAAATACCCTTTGCAACAGAAACACCCACCCGTAGCGACGTATAGGAACCCGGACCATTGCTGACGGCCACAGCGTCCAGTTCGGCAAGTTCGATGCCCGATTCCCGGACACACTGACTGATTTGCATGGTAAGCAGGGCCGAATGACTGGGTGATTCGGACGCCTCAGCAAGCGCCACAACGACGCCTTCGACGGCAATAGCGACAGAACAGACCTCGGTGGCCGTTTCGATGAGCAGGATTTTAGCCATAATTATGTTGTAGATATAGTCAATGCAAAGGGTTTTGAACGAAAGGCCGGCGTAAAAATGCCTGAAAGCGAAGACTTCAAACCATCAAACCCTTTCAAACCACTCAAACATGACTATAACAACTGCAAAGATGCGGACCAGATCCGTTATCTTGCACATCAGACCAAAAACCTACAATTCGCCAAAAGTGCTGAGGCAGCGAATCTGAGCGGGCGTTTGCGGCGCATTCCGGTATTGCTGGAGCAATTGTTGCAAGGTTGCCGGCTGGGCCTGGAGTTGCCGCACAAATATTTGTGTCGGGCCGCCCGGGGCAAAACCCGGATGAAGTGCCATCAATCCGGTACCACTGAGGGTAAAATACCCGTAAAAACCAGGCAATAGATTGTTTTCCGCAGTGATGGTTTTCAGGTCTGCCAAAAAACCGGTCGCAACCGAATTGGCAGCGCTATCAGGTGTGGCGATATAGCCCCAAACCAGCCCTCCGGGAATTTTTTGTAATGCTACATTTTGAAAATCAATGCCTTGTGGTTGTTCAACGCTCAGTTCATAGCCTGATG
>JADLCC010000268.1 GCA_020847425.1 Saprospiraceae bacterium | reverse complement strand
CGCCAGGTGTGTATAAATCGAGCATCTTCCATCCCAATCGGAAATCGGAAATCATGTAATCAAAAATCGTACATCACTTCCACCCGCCACCCGCGCCCCGGCATCGGCCGGTATTGCAGCACCTGGTAAGGCGTATTCCAGATGTTTTCCACCCGAAAGCCCAGCGAACATCCCGATAATTTTTTTGAAACTGGCGCAAAGCCGTATTGCAGCAGCAGGTTGCCGGTCTGGAAACCTGGCAACGTAGTACTATTATCCGTCGTAGAGAACCTCGGCCCGGTATATTGATGCAGGTAAGCCCCGGAAAAACTGCCGCGCCGGACTTGCAGGTCGATGCCGGCGGAGTGCGAAGGGGTGTACGCCAGTTGTTTGTTTACGGTGCCTTGCCCGCCGGAATAAACGGATACGTTTGTCGCTTTCAGGTATTCATAACGCCCTTTCAGTTGCCAGCGCCAACGCCCTTTTTGCCAGTGCCGGCCGCCGCTGAGGGATACGCCCCGGCTCCATACTTTTTTCAGGTTGAAGGGCCTGAAAATGCCGTCAGGCCCAGGCTGCCAGTCGATCCAGTCATCCATAAGTATTTGAAAGACAGATACTTCTCCAAAAAATGACAGGTGTGTGTATTTCCAGCCCAGGTCGCTGCTGTAACCCCGTTCAGAGCTTAAATCGGTCCTGCCGTACAAATTCCAGAAACGATCGTTAAAAGTGGGCAGGTTGAAATTGCGGGATACATGGAACCGGACCTGCCCCTTTGCCAGTCGAAATGCGCCGCCCAGCGACCAGGTAAACGGCGCCGCCTGATCCTGTACCCATTCCTGCCTGAGCAGGAGCGAAATGCTGCCATTTTTGAAACGGCGTTCACCGGTCGCATAAGCAGCCAGCCTGGACTGTCCGTACCAGATCGTGCTGTCGGCATAACCGTCCGCATTGGCCCATTGCCGCTGCAACGATAACCCGCTTTTGAAAAAAAGATATGTACCTGCGGTAGTGGAAAAATCGCTGCTGAGCAACAGGGTTCTGGCTCTACTGGAATCCGTTTTTCCGTACAGGTAAAAAAAAATGCTTTCATCGAGCCAGGCAGCGCGGGTTTGCAGCAGACTCCGGGAGCGCGGCCTGTTTTCCCAGGTCACAACAGCCCTGGTTGCGCGGTCGCGTTGCCAGGTTTCTGTGGGCAATTGCGTCATGGTCGGCGGTATTTCCCGAAAAACGCGCTGGTACCACACTGCCGACTTTAGGGTGTTTTTTGTGTTGATTTTCAATTGATTATGCTGCTGAATGTCCCATTTTTCCCCGAAATTATTGGATTGTCTGACCATGGGTTTGCCCAGTTCCGTAAAATTCCGGTATGGAAAATCATTGGTGGAGCGCTGCCAGGAAGCCCGGATTTCTGATACGACCTGTTCGGTGGCATATCCCGTCGAAATCATGTTTTCAAACCGCTGCCAACTGCCTGCTGTGGCACTGATCGTTCCGAAAAAGCCCGGCTCCATTTGTACCGGTTGTGATTCCAGCACCACACTGCCGCCCATGGAACCGCTGCTTTGTGCCGCACTCTGGCCGCCGTAGCGCACTTCCAAGCGGTCGCCCGCCCAAACCGGGATGAGGGAAAGATCCACTGTGCCGTTCATCGGACTTTGCAGGGAAAGCCCATTCCAGAGCACTGGGCTGCGTTTCGGCCCCGCACCACGGATGGACAAGGAAGAGAGCGCGCCCGGAGCATAAGGCCGCACACCGGCAGCATTGTCCCAGAACAAACGATCGGAAAGCGACAACACGCCGCCGACAGGCAGGGAATCCGCTTTCCAGATGGTATATCCGTTCCGGTCGGCACGCTGCCGGCGAATGAGGACTTCCGACAACAGCGTTGTGCTGTCCGATTGCGCGTGCAGGCTACACCATCCATTAAAAATTTCGGCCAAAATCCAAAAAAGAGCGTGTCTCATACGTCAACTTTTGATAATGTTGATCAATTTTGGATTTGCTATTTAAACGCGAACTTCCCGAAAGTTTTAAACTTTCGGGAAGTTGTGGTAAGAGAACAAATTATATTTTCTGACTATCCGTATATTGTGTACTAGCCTGCTCTAGCCGCATAGCGGCATAACGTCGGTAGTAAATAATGCTATGCTAGTCGACAAGGTGCGTAGCACCGTAACATTGGCTTGAAAGTTACGGTGCTACGCACCTTTGTGCCTTGTTCTTTGATTTTCTACCGACGTTATGCCGCTACGCGGCTATAGAGCAGGCTAGTACACAATATGCGGATAGTCAGATTATATTTTACAAGGTGAAATATGATCAACCTGTGAGGCATCGTCAATATTTTTTCAGATCTGGCAAATTTCCTCGTAGTCCGGTCTGTCATATGGATTTCGATGAATAAACTGGTTGCGGATGGCTCCTTTGTGCAACAAAAACACACCGGGCATTTGAAAGCCGTCGCCCAGTTCTTCGCTGGGGTTGTTGTTGCCATGCCCTTCCAGCACGCTGGCCTGAAACCCGCGGATCCAGTTCATCAGCCCAAAAATCTGTTGTGGTGTACCACGTACCAGTCCGAATGCGCGGTAATAGGTTTTCTCCGGATCCGAAATGTGATCGACCGGGAATAGTTTGTATTTTTTGAAAAACTTTTCTGCCGTTTCCTGCTCCGGCGCCATGTGGACAAATACGACCCGAAATCCTTTCGACTCCAGCAACTTGCGCCGTTGTGATATATCGCTGATGGCTTCCCGGCAGAAAGAACAACCGAAAAATCGCAAAAAAACAAGCATAACCGGCTGGTTGTCAGATATTTCGGCCAAAGTTTCACCGCTGTTGACCGTCACCATTTTTTCCCAGAAACCGGGATGCGCTACAGAGGGTTGAATGTCAGACATATTATTTATGTGTTTTGGTGTTTTAGGGTTTTGGTGTTTTAGTGGGTGCGCTGCTTCAAATCTTGTGATTCCCGAAGCGAAGCACCTCATAAACACTAAAACACCAAAACACCAAAACACAACTTCATTACAGTACGTTCATCGCATCCAATGCATCAGAAACTTCCTTGACAGCCGCAGCAGATTTGTGCAGCAGATCGAGTTCGTCTTTTTTCAGACGCAGTTTGATCACTTCCTGGATGCCTTTGCGGCCGAGTTTAACGGGCGTTCCAACAAATACATCTTTCAGTTTGTATTGGCCGTTCAAACGGACGCAGCAGGGGAAAACCCGTTTTTCGTCTTTGATGATGGCAATAGCCATTTGGGCAGCAGCGGCGCCCGGCGCATACCAGGCGGAAGTGCCCATGAGGTTGACCAGTTCGCCGCCACCAAATTTAGTGCGTTCGATGATCGCGTCCAGTTTGTCTTTTTTGATCAGTTCCGTAACAGGAATACCACTTACTGTGGTGTAACGGGGCAGCGGCACCATCGTATCGCCGTGTCCGCCCATCAGCATCGCCTGGATGTCTTTAGGTGAAACGTCGAGTGCTTCGGCCAGAAACGCCCGGTAGCGGGCAGTATCGAGTACGCCAGCCATACCGATCACCCGTTTGTCGGAAAGTCCGGAGGCCTTCCAGCAAGCGTAGGTCATCACGTCGAGTGGGTTGGAAACCACGATGATGATCGGGTTTTTGGTGTATTTCAGGATGTTTTGTGTGACAGACACCACGATTTTGGCATTGGTGGAAATCAGGTCGTCGCGGCTCATGCCCGGTTTGCGCGGGATACCTGCCGTGATCACCACAATGTCCGAATTCGCGGTCAGTGCATAGTCGTCGCCGCCTGTCAGTCGGGTGGAGTAGCCGTCAACCGGCGCCTGCTGCCAGGTGTCCAAAGCTTTGCCTTTGGCCATATTACCCTGAATATCAATTAATACGACTTCATTAAAGATGTCTTCGTGTGCCAGCACATTCGCACAAGTAGCGCCTACATTGCCGGCGCCTACAACGGTAATTTTGCTCATTGAGTTTAGGCTATTTTGTATTGGTAGTAAGATCGGCAAAAGTAGAGAAAAATTCTGCGACTCCAGGCGTATCTATATCATACAAATCGGTGTTTTATGTCATTTTTTACCAAAATATGGTAAATGTTGGTATGATGGAACACGGATGTAATGGATCGGACACGGATTATTTACCACAATAGGCACATATGAAAAAATACATAGATCACTTAGAAGGTACAATGTGTTTTATGTGATATCTCTTCTATGAACTATGTGGTAAAAATTTTAAGCGGAGCTGGTGTACTCTAGAGACTCTCACTTCTCACCCTCTCACTTCTCACCTCTAATCTCCGCGAGCATTCCCTCCTTCATCGCATACGTCGACGTATAAATATCTCCCATGCCGCCGCGTTGCAGCACATACTGGATCAAAACCATGGCGACCACCACCATTTCGACCCGTTCATCGGGGAGTTGTTCCATGGCCCTGCGTTCGGCAAGTGTACTTTGCGTGAGCAATACACGAAGCAGTTCAAATTCGCTGAGCGCCAGGTAGCCGTACAATTCGGGTTTGGTGGCCGGATCGAGCAGGAAAATATCGATCACATCGAAAGTGCCCGAAGCGCCGATGAGGGTAGGGCAGGGGAATTGTTCGAGTGCCTGCCAAAGATCGTCGAGTGCTTTGTCGAGAAATTCCCGGAGCAGCACAATCTCCTCCGCAGCAATGGGGTCGCTGTGGTGAAATGCGCGAAACAACACCGCCACACCAATCGGGAAACTTTTTTGCCACAATACCCGCTCCCTGTCGGCGATGATAAATTCCACGCTGCCACCGCCGATATCCAGGATCAGCACGCGGTGGTCGGGGAATGGAACGGCCTGTCTCACACCCTTGTAAATCAGTTCCGCTTCCCGGTTGCCGGAAATGGATTCCGGGCGGATTTGCGCAATATCCCAGACTTCCCGCAAAAAATCCGGGGCGTTTTCAGCGGTGCGCAAAGCCGCTGTGCCGAATGCGCGGATGTTTTCCTGTAACACACCGGCTTCGTCCAGTTGGGCGCGGAATTGCCGCAGCGCTTGCAGCCCACGGGCATAAGGCGCTGCGCCGATGCGCTGGATACCTTCCTCGGCTAGTTTGACGTATATTTTGTTTTTCAGCAGGACATGCCAATTGTCCTGCCCGTCGCGCTCCACGATGAGCAGGTGAAAGGTATTGGTGCCTAAATCGAGTACGGCGATACGCATGAGGATCAGGGATGAGGGATGAGGGATGAGGAATGAGGAATAGGGGATGAGAAATGAGGGATGAGGGACATAACGCTCGGTCATCCCTCATTCCTCAACCCTCATCCCTATTTTATCGCCCGGTAAACAACTCCTTGCAATCTAGGCCGGAAATCGCCGTTGCCCAGTTTGTTGTTGTCCATAGTCGGATAAGTGCGGTTCGATAAAAAGATGAAAATCAGGTTTTTATCCGGATCAGCCCAAACGCAGATACCCGTGAAGCCGAGGTGGCCGAAAGTGCTGCCACCTGCCAGGGTACTCATGTTATTCGTTTCCTTCGGGTCCAGTTCTTTCATGTCGAAACCGATACCGCGGCGGGTGCTGCCTGTAAACCGCGTGGTAAACTGCCGTACGGTTTCCGGTTTCAGGTATTGTGTTCCGCCGTAGGTTCCTCCGTTCAGCAGCATCTGGAATATTTTGGCCAGGTCGTTGGCGCTGGAAAACAATCCTGCGTGCCCACTCACGCCGCCGAGCATAGCCGCGCCCATGTCGTGGACGTACCCCTGCAAGGGCTGGTGGCGGAAATAGGTGTCTTCCTCCGTAGGTGCGCAGCGCAGCGTCAATCCCTTTTGCCAGGGGTTGTAGGTGGTGGTACTCAGACCGAGCGGACGGTAAAAATGCTGGTCTGCAAAAACATTCACCGGCTGCCCGCTGGTTTCCAGAATAGCCCGGGCGCCGAGGTACAACCCCAGGTCGGAGTATTTGTAATTTTTATCGGCCCGTAGCGGCGAGTCGAATATTTGCCGCCAGATGGAGTCGACCCAGAGGTTTTCCATGTACAAACTGTCGGCGACAGGCACCTCGAATTTCTTTTCAGGCCTGTCCCGGTAAATCTTCGGCGACAGGTTTTTGTCAGCAGTCAGTGTTTGCTGGTAAAAAGGAATCCAGGCCTGCAATCCGGCGTGGTGCGCCAGGATTTCCCGAACGGTCAGGTCTTTTTTATTGCTGGTTTTTAGTTCCGGGATGAAACTCGACATGGGCACATCCAGGCTGATGAGGCCGTTTTCCGTCAGTTTCATCAGAGAAATGGTGCTGGCCGCTACTTTTGTAACCGACGCGAGGTCATAAATGGTTTCTGTGGTAACCCGTGCTGAGGGAGCGTAGGTGTAGGATCCGTAAGCCTTGTTCCAGACAATCGTGTTGTCTTTGGCGACAAGGATCTGGCAACCCGGTGCGGCGCCTGTTGCGATCATTTCCTGCACGATACTATCCAGCAGCGCCAGTGTGTCGCTACGCAGTCCCACCGATTCGGGCAGTCCATACCGCAGTCGTTTGTCCGGATATGTTTTTCGCACACCCTGACCGAATTTGGCTGCCGGAGAGGCTGAAACAGGCAAAATTCCGCTCAAATCACTCGCGCCGAACATAGCCATTGCTGCCGTTTCCTGCACCATCGGGTCTTCGGTATATGCATTCAGTACTGTCGGAAAGGCATCGAAAAACTTCATGCTGTACGGATTGCCGAACATGGTGACGGCAACAGTCGTGATCTCGTTGAGCCGGTGCAGCAAAGCCATTTCACTGGCCGTAATTCCATAATTATCACTCCCGCGCGATCGGGTGCCGTGGATGCTGACCAGCACAACACTGAAATGCTTTAGTGCATCCAGCAGTCGTTGCTGCGCCAGCGTATCGATCTCTTTGCCAGCATTGAAATGGGTCACCGGCGCGTAGTATCCGCAATACGTCTGGAAAACGGTGCGGTTGGTATCGCCCAGGGCGAGGCTGGCAAAGCGGTATTTATCCATTTCCCCAAAACCGACGATTCCGGGTTCGTCGCGCACCAAAGTGAGCGAGGCGGCGATCAGTTTGCGTTTGAGTATCAGGGCTTGCGGGGTATTCAGGTCGCGGCGCAGGTTGTTGAGTTCCACGCGTTGCGGTGTGGACAGGCCGAGTCGGAATTTGGAGCGCAACACTCGTTTACAACTTTCGTACAGTTGTTTTTTGTCGACGTAGCCGCTGTCTACCGCTGCCTGCAGCGCTGTCATAGCAGCACCCAGGTTTTCAGGCAGCAAATCGACGTCGTTGCCGGCGCGAAAAACTTCCACATCCGCCTGACCGGGGCCGTAGTACTTGGTGACGCCTTTCATTTCCATGGCGTCGGTAAATATAAGTCCTTGAAAATCAAACTTATTGCGCAACAAATCTGTGATTGCAGGTCGGCTTAAAGAAGTGGGCCGGTTGCTGCGCGGATCGAGTGCCGGTACATTCAGGTGGGCAACCATAAACGATCCTATGCCGTTTTTAGCCAGCATTTTAAAGGGATACAATTCCAGGCTGTCGAGCCTGTCCAGGCTGTGGGTCAGTAAAGGCAGGTCGAAATGGGAGTCCACATCCGTATCGCCGTGGCCCGGAAAATGTTTGGCGCAGGCCAGCACGCCGCCGTCCTGCAAACCTGCCATGTACTGGTAGGCTTTTGCCGTTACATTGTAGCGGTCTTCACCGAAAGAGCGTTCATTGATGACCGGGTTGGCGGGGTTGTTGTTGATGTCGGCATCGGGCGCAAACTTGACATGCACACCCAGGCGGCGGCATTGCCGGGCCACTTCCACGCCCATATCGTAAATCAGGCGGTTGTCTTCGATAGCGCCCAGCATGATTTGTTTGGGAAATGAAATGGTGGTTTCCCGCAGGCGCAT
>JADLCC010000267.1 GCA_020847425.1 Saprospiraceae bacterium | reverse complement strand
TCGGCGGCAAACACATCGCCAACCTCGGACACGGGGTGTACCCGGATACGCCGCTGGACGGTGTGAGGGTGTTTGTGGACACTGTACGTGAGTCGTGAATCGTGAGACGTGAGTGGCATCCTGTTAGAAGATTGTTGAGAACGTTCTTCTAACAGGATGCCACTCACGTCTCACGATTCACGACTCACGTACAGTGTCCACAAACACCCTTACCCCGTCCAGCGGCGTATCCGGGTACACCCCATGCCCGAGGTTGGCGATGTGTTTGCCGCCGAAAGCCTGTAACATGGCCTTGGTTTCTTTTTTGATCGTCGCTGCATCCGCGTAGAGGTTACAGGGGTCCAGGTTACCTTGAAGCACCTTGCTGCCGCCAGTCGCTTTTTTAGCATATTCCGGTGAAATGTTCCAATCCAGGCCTATGACCTGACAGGGCAATTCAGCAAGGTCTTCCAGCGCGAACCAGGCGCCTTTGGCAAAAACCGTTTTGGGTACTTCCGGTATGGCTGCACAAATCTGCCGCAAGTAAGGCACCGCGAATGCGCGGTAATGCGCCGGCGGCAATTCACCTGCCCAGGAGTCGAACAATTGCAGCAGGTCGGCCCCCGCCGCCACCTGGTGTTTCAGGTAAGCAATGGTAGTATCCGTTATTTTTTGCAGCAGCATATGCGAAAGCACCGGATCCACATACAACATCCGGCGGGCTTTGGAGAACGTTTTGCTGCCGCTGCCTTCTATCATGTAGGCGAAAATAGTCCAGGGCGCTCCGGCGAACCCGATCAGCGGCACCCGGTCTGCCAATGCGGCTTTGGTGATTTTCAAAGCCTCGTATACGTATACGAGTTGTTCCGCTGCTTCCGAGCCGGACAACAGCACGTCCACATCTCCTTGATTTTCAATTACTTTTGGAAACCTCGGTCCTTTCGCTTCGATCATTTCATAATCGAGCCCCATGGCTTCCGGCACCACCAGAATATCGGAAAAAATGATGGCGGCATCCACACCCAGTTCATCCACGGGTTGGATCGTTGCTTCCGCAGCGGCTTCGGGGGTTTTGACAAATACCTTGAAATCAGGGAATTTGGCGCGCAATGCGCGGTATTGCGGCAGTATGCGGCCTGCCTGACGCATCAGCCAGACAGGAGGGCGCTCGGTCTCTGCGCCAGCGGCGGCCCGCAAAAAAAGGTGTTTCGAGGTAATGGCAGTTTGGGTTGTTTTGATCGTATCCATCATTTTTCTGGTGCAGCCTGACTGCTTGATCTACAGTTTGTAAAGAAGGGTGCAAAGGTAGCAACGAGACGTCCAACAAATACGCCCGGGCATCGCTCCTGACCAAAAGGTGACGCGTCTCGCACTAATGGACATTTTTGTACGCTGGAACGCTGTTCCGGCAATGCTTGGCCATTTCCGATGCCGGAACAGCGTTCCAGCGTACCGGTTTTTCACCCAGGCTCAAAATGTCCAGTAGTGTGGACGCGTTTTTACCTGAACCGGATAGCCCGCACCGGAGCAATGGTAGAAATCCACAGTGCCGGCAGCACCAGGAAAACAACAGTGATGACCAAAGTCCCCACATTCACACCGATAATGGCTGCCCAGTTGAGTCGAACCGGCGCGTAGGACAGGTAATAATCCGCTTCATTGAGATGGATAAAGTGAAACTTGTCTTCCAGATAACAAAAACCCAGGCCGATCAGGTTTCCCCAAAACATGCCGGTCATGGTGATCACCGAAGCGTAATACAGGAAAATCTGGCGAATACGGCCGTTGGATTCGCCCAATGCTTTTAAAATGCCGATCAGTGAAGTGTGCTCCAGCAAGAGCACCATCAAGGCGGTGATCATGTTGATAATAGCCACAGCGAGCATCAAACTGATGATGACCACTTCGTTGTAGTCCTGTAGTTGCAGCCATTCAAAAATAGCGGGAAACTTGTCCCGGATACTCACGCTGAGCAAATCAGCAGGCAGTACTTCGTTGTAAATGTATTCGTTGTACAGATCGAGGTCGTGCAAATCGTCCAGCCAGATTTCAAAACCGGCCACCTGGTTTTCATTCCAGCCCAGCAGGTTTTGGGTTTGCCGGATATCACAAATCGCGAATTTGCGGTCGTATTCTTCCAGGCCGGTTTTATAAATCCCGCAGATCTGGAACAAGCGCCGGAGTTGTTCGCGCTCTTTTACAAAATGTACGATAAACTTGTCTCCCACCCCAACCTGCAACCTGTCTGCCGTTTGCTGACTGATGATAATCTCGCGGGAAGGCGCAGAATCCTGCATGTTGATGATATCGCCGGCTACCAGGTAAGGCTTCAGGTTTCCCCAGTCGAAGTCGTTGCTCACCCCTTTCAGCAAAATGCCTTCCAGATCGGTTTTGGTGCGAATAATGCCCGGTTTGTGGGCAAAAACCTGGATATGCCGGATGCCGCCGCGCGATGTTTTTTCCACTTCCCGGCCCGTTTCATAACCCAAAAAGGTTTCCTGCTCGGTATAAACAATATGCTGTAACGTATCCAGAGAAGGGTAAAAAGTTTGTTGTCTGTCAATAGGTTGGGGTTCATAGGAAAGCGCATATCCCGTGTCGGAAATATGGATATGCCCCCAGAATTCAAATATTTTTTTGCTGATTTCGGTTTTAAATCCGGCAATCAAAGCCGTCGAGGCGATCATCACAGCCACGCTGAGCGCTACCGCAGCAATGGCGATGCGCAAAATAACTTTTGAAAAACTTTTTCCCGATGAAAACGCAATTCGGCGGGCGATGAAGAAAGGTAAATTCAAAATTGGTTGTTTGTTATCAATTATTAATGCAATTCATGGGTTAAAACTAGCCCAAATCGCTAAGAATTAGTTGAATTCGCCCCAACCCGGGTGTCATCCTGAGCGTAGCGAAGGATCTGCCCGAGCAAAAGTGCAAATATTTGTTTTCACGCTTGGCCAGATCCTTCGCTACGCTCAGGATGACACCCGGGTTGGGGCGACTTTAGCCATATTTTGGCGATATACATCAGTTGTAACTCATAATTTACATTATTAGTTAAAGGGTGAGCGGGCAGCGTTTCTGCCTCTTTGAGCGGTTTTATTTGCACTTTGCCACTTGCTTTTTGCCCTTTGCATCTATTCCTCATTCATAATCGGAAGCAGCACCTCCACCCTTGTTCCGCTGCGCTGCCCGCCGGTCATTTCGCCAATATCAGAGATTTCAATAAAAGTTTCGCGTTTGCTTTTTTGGATCTGGTGCAGCAGGAGCAAACGTTCCTGTGTGATATCCATACCCCTGGAGCGGTGTTTTTGGAAACCGGGCTGGTTGATCTGTTTTTCACGGCCTTTATTGATGCCTACGCCGTCGTCTTCGATGATGCAGCGGATCAGATTTTCTTCTTCAAGCAATTGAAATTCGATCAACAGGCGGCCTTCCTGGCGCGGGCGAAGCCCATGTTCGATGGCATTTTCGACAAAAGGTTGTATGATCATGGTCGGGATCATCAGATCGTCGAAATCGCTCAGCCTCGGTGCAATGATCTGAAAATCAAGCCTTTCGCGGAACCGCAGCTTCCGGTTGATATCGAGGTAGCGGTCCAGGAATTCGATTTCCTGCTCCAGCGTCACCTCTTCCAGTTCCGAATATTCCAGCGTATGGCGCATCATTTTGGCAAATTTCGCCAGGTAGGATTCTGCGTCGCTGTTGCGGCCGGAAGTGACCAGGCCTTGGATAGCGTTGAGCACGTTGAACATAAAATGCGGGTTCATCTGGGCCCGCAGTGCGCGCAGTTGCAAACCGGCCACCCGCAGGCGCGCCATCTGCGCTTCCTGCCGGCTGCGTTCCAGTTGGTGCCGGGCTTCTATTTCCTGCCGTTCGTGGTCGCGCAACTGGTCGAAATGTTGCCTGTTCAGGTCGGTAGCGCGTTGTTGCCAGAGGTAGGCATCTTCAAAATTTTTCTTTTCCGAATACAGTTCCGCGAGGTTCTGGCACACCTGTCCGAGGTGGTACAGGTCATGGCCGCGCTGGCCGATTTCCCAGGATTTTTTCAGGTGCATTTCAGCCTGTTTGGCATCCTCCAGTTGCAGGAAAATGCCGGCCCGCCAGTTTTCAATTTTGGAAAGGTTGGTAAAATCGACCGGTTTAGCAGGCGGATCGTATTGCGCGGCCGCCTGTCCGAACAGGTTCAAAGCCCGCACAAACTGTCCATCCAGCATGGCCAGAATACCCAGATTACTCAAGGCATGTGTTTTGGCCTCCAGGTCACCCACGCCTACCACCCGCAAAACAGTTTCAAAAAACACCTGCGCCTGTTCCGCTTCATTGCGGGCCAGCGCTGCGCGGCCGGCGTTCAGATAATGCCAGGCCAGGCGCGGGCGCAACTGGTATTTTTCAACAATAGGCAGCACGCTGCGGTAGGCTTCCAGGCTTTTGCCTTTTTCGTCGAGCCGTTCGTATAAATCACCCAGGCCGCTGAGTACCAATGTTTTAATATAAAAATCCTTCAAACCCGCTTTGGGGCCGATATCCATAAGGCCTTTTTCGGCTTCCATCAGGGCGTTCAGAGCCTGGCGGTTGTTGCTCAGGTGCAGGTGCAAAAACCCTTCCCGGCAGGCAATAAATGCCCTTAACCGGGGCTGCTCGCTGTCGCCCAGGTAACGCCGTGCGCGATCCAGCGCATCTTCAGCTGCCGGCCAGTCGCGTTGATTGAGGTAAGTCGCAGCCATATCGGCCCAGATTTCCGCTAAAGCCCAGGAGTCGGCCAGGCTTTCCAAAATACCGATGGCATGGCGGGCATGCAGCAGCGACTGCTCATAGCGGTGCCACTGGTTTTCCAGAAAAGCGGCACTTTGATGGTAGGACAGCCGGATATCGAATGGACTGCGGGGCGTAATCAATCCGGAAAGTTCACCCAATGCCGCTTTAGCCTGTTCAAAATCAGTGAATACCCAACGCGCCAGGTTGTCGCTCAAACGCCGCAGGAGCGTAGCGTCAGCATTTGTTGTGTTCGATTTAAAATCTGGTGTCGCGCTGTTCATGGTATCAAATCCTT
>JADLCC010000266.1 GCA_020847425.1 Saprospiraceae bacterium | reverse complement strand
TCGGGCCACGGCAACCGACTTCGTAAAACAGGCAACCGCCGCGTTTGCCGAAGCCGCCATCTACTTTTTGGGAGAAACTAATGGCGTTGGGACAGCCTGTTTGTACAAAATCTGTAAAAAATGTCTTTGGACGGTGGTATTCATCCACCAGTACATCGCCGATACGGCCGGTCGAAATGGCGACCAGTATTTGTGTCACCCAGTCGGGGTGCGCCGGACAGCCGGGGATATTGATCACAGGCAGACCGCCTTTCGATACGAATCCAGCGCCAAGAAGCCCACCTTTTTTGTCTTTATGGAATTGCATGCCCGTACTTTCGCTCGGAGTGGGCGGCACGGCAGGAATACCTCCCCAGGTGGCGCAGTCGCCGATCGCTACAACAAAACCAGCAACTTTCGAAAGTTCATTCACCCAGTCAATCATAGGTCGCTCGGCAAAGTAGTTCATCGTCCCGCTACCGTTCGGGCCTTGAATCAGGGAGCCTTCAAAAACCAGAATATCCATCTGGACCTTTCCATTCAGGATATCATTGAGTAAAACCGTAACCTGGTCACCGATTTCAAGACCGATCGAAGGGTGCCAAAGAATATTAATCCCGAAATCGGTGATTAATTCCACGACGGTTGGTTCTTCGGCGTTTAAGAACGACATTGTGTTGCCACTACATGCCCCTCCCTGTAGCCATAATACATTTGCCATGAGCAATAAAGTTTTGGTGAACCGGATATTTTAAAAATCTTGTCTCGTAATTGAAACAACCGATCAAAGATAGTTACCCAAAACAGATTTAGAAATTTTTTTCTAAAATTTTTAGAAATTATTTTCTAAATTATAAATAGTCTAAAAAAAGGGAGTCGCCTTTACACATTCCGCTACTTGGAGGTTTCTCTATAATTTTGCTCCGAACCAAGTACCTTTTCAATACCTCCAAGCACTTTTTCAGCGGCGGTATGGGTGTAATAACCCAGGCGGGAAGAACCTGCGGGTAAATTTTGAGGCAGGAAGCCGAGGTATTTCATGGTTTTAAAAATGCTGCCTTTCTCCAGGTCATGGTGAGGGAATCCGGGTTCCGTACAACCCAGGCAGGGGTGGTTGGCGCGGGTTTTGCTCGATTGGCGGTTCCACAAAATACGGTTGCAGGTGGCGCGGGTCATGGGGCCGCGGCAACCCACTTCGTAGAACAGGCAGCCGCCCCGTTTACCAAAACCACCTTTCACTTTATGTGCAAAATTGATCGTGTTGGTGCATCCTGTTTGAACGAAATCGGTAAAAAAGGTCTTCGGGCGATGGAGTTCATCTATTAATACGTCCTTCATCCGGCCGGTCGAAATAGCCACCAGGATTTGCGTGATCCAGTCAGGGTGTGCAGGGCAACCTGGTATATTGATCACCGGGAAACCACCTTTTGATATAAAATCCGCACCGAGAAAGCCTCCTTTTTGTTCTTTATGGAACTGCATTCCGGTGCTGTCCGTCGGATTGGGAGGTACCGCAGGAATGCCGCCCCAGGTAGCGCAGTCGCCGATCGCCACTACATAGGTAGCTACTTCGGACAGTTCGCGCACCCAGTCTTTCATCGGTCGGTCAGCGAAGTTATTCATCGAGCCGCTATCGTTGGGGCCTTGTATCACACTGCCTTCAAACACGAAAATATCCATTTGAACTTTCCCTTTCACGATATCGCTGAGCAAATGGGATACCTGATGGCCGATCTCCAGCGCAAGGGAAGGATGGTATAAAATATTGATACCGAAGTCGGTCACCAGCTCAACGACAGTCGGTTCTTCCGCACACAGGAAAGACATCGTGTTTCCGCTACACGCGCCTCCTTGCAGCCAAAGTATATTGGTCATATTTTAAGTAATTATCCGTTAATAGTGATCGGTATTCGTGTTGATAATCAAGCATTTGTAAAAACAAATCTTGCTTTAAATGGGTGGAAACCAATGCTTTTAACACGCGCTAAGAGCGTGTTCTGGAATTTTTGACGGAGCATGAAAAAGTGGGTTTTTTGGCAGTTTTACTCGTTTTTTCAGGAGCATAGCGGTGACTACGTGACTGAAAAAAGGTGAAAAACTGCCGAAAAAGACGTTTTTCAGGCCTGGCAAAAAATTCCCGAACACGCTCTAAGACAAGATGAAAGGTTGTACTTCCAGAGCGAATTCACTCAGGCCTTTGGGGGTGAAATAGGGGCTGATATGTGCCCAGGCGGTTTGTTTGAACACCGTTTCATCCACCGGCTTGTCTTTGAGCACCTGCTGTGGTACCCAAAATACGATGGTTGTCCAGATGGAATTGGTCAGGGTATCGTACACGCCAGGCGCGGGTTCGGGTTGAAGGATACCTCTGTTGACGTAATAATCCAGCCTTTTACGGATCTGCAGGAGCATTTTACCGATACACTCCCGCCACCTTTCCATGATGACAGGATAGGAGCGTTCGATTTCAAAAAGGTCGATCAGGTAAAATTTATACTTGGAGAAAAACCTGTGGTATTGCTCCATCTGAACATCAAAATCGGTCAGTTTCGGGCTGGTCAGGTACGTGGAGAGTATCTGCGAAAATTCCTCAAACAGGTTTTCATAAACCGCACTGACGATTGCTTCCTTGTTCTTAAAATGATAAGCCAGGTTGCCTACGCTAATACCGGTTTCGTCGGCAATCTGTTGCAGGCGAACATTGGCTACATCATTCCAGTTGAACAGCCGGATAGATGCTTCCAGTATTTTTTGTTTTGTTGTAAGGTTGTTCATCCTATGCAGAACAAGGGTTTTGAATCAATTCAAAGTAAGGTTCAGATCATTTATATCCAGAGAGAGGGTTCCTCTTTGATCTTTAGCAGCCAATCGACGCATGTAAAAAGCCATGATGCGGGCGCGCTTGGGGCAGGAATGGCTGGTAATTCGGCGACTCAGAAATTTCAGCGGGGTTTTGTGGTGGGCGAATAGCAAGTTAATTTCCCAGGCTCCTTTACGTAGCAACAACATATCAATGACAGCCGTATCGGTCAGCCAGAAATCGTTGCGGTAAAAGTTCATATCCGAATCGAGCCCCAGTTTTTCCGTAAAAAAAAGGTTGCTCAATTCATCCAGCATTTTTGCGTACAATTCAGGAGGCATCGAGAAGGCGCGTTTCATCGTATCTGTTTTGGTAGAAATGAGACTTATTTATCACATTTTTCTATCAGGTAAGTATCAAGAGGTTTTTTTGCGTTTTTTCAGGAAGCCTCAAATTTAGAAAACTTTTTCAATATTAAGATCAGGATGTCTTTAATTGTTCAAACTCCCGTGAACCCATGTCAGTAAAAAAAGGCTGGAACAAAGCCCACAACATTAGGCGGAAGGATTCGTATTCGGTCGTTGTATCGTTTTGAACGTTTTGCCGGTACATCCAGAGATCGGCCAGCAGCCAGAATTGTTTTGCCAGGATTGCGTATTGCCCCTCCCACTTTTCCGCATAAAAAGCCCCGCGCGACTGATTGAACTGTGCAGCCATTTCCATTTGTTGCACCTGCCAGGAAATGTGCTGCCGGTGCGCTGTTTGTATGTCGGGGAATGCGCGCATCACTTCTAAGGTATCGACGTAAAAAAAACGGTACTGCTGCTGCAACGCAAAGGTGCTAACCAACAACCTTTCTATGTCTTCAAACAGCGGCAATATCCTGAATTCGGCCAGCAAATCGCGCTGCTTTTGTACCAGTTGCTCCCAGATGGCATGCACGATCGCATCCTTGTTCCGGTAGTGGTAGGTCATGTTGCCCACACTGACAACCGCCTCATCCGCAATGTGTTGCAGGCGAATATTGGCAATGCCTTCGCGGTTGAAACATTGCACCGCAGCGTCTATGATTTTTTGTCTGGTGAGCGTGGAGGACATGGCAAGGGCAAAATCGGAGTTATGAGTTATGAGTTATGAGTTTTTGGCGTTTCAGGCTGGAATGTGCAAGAAATCAAGCCTAAGTAGTTATGCAAAATTTGTTTTACTTAAATTTTTTACAAATGCTTGATTATCAGCACTGATAACCAATAACTAATAACAGATAACTACCTAGACTGATCCTCTTTCGAGCGCAAATTTGCAACTTTATTTCATCGCGCCGCTGTTTTCCAGCCCAAACCCTTGCAAAGGCAAAACCTCCGATTACATTTGCTGACTTTATTTAACAGGTTACCTTATACTTTCATATTTCAACATGATGAAAAAGATTGCGTTGATCCTTCCCCTGACCATCGGGGCTTTGTTCGTCGTACATGCGCAGCAGACTGTTCGGCTCTACAATGGTCCGGCGCCTGGTTCCGAATCCTGGAAAAACCCCGAACGCACCGACACCATTCCCGGCGCCAACGTGGTTTTTGTCAGCAATATAACCGACCCGACCTTAACGATTTACAAAGCCAAAAAGCCCAACGGCACGGCGGTGATCGTTTGCCCGGGCGGCGCTTTCCGGGGGCTGGCTATCCAGCACGAAGGCCATGCTGTTGCCGAATGGCTCAATTCAAAAGGCATTACCGCCCTGGTGTTGAAATACCGCGTAGTGAATGCACCGCCCGGTTTCGACCCGCAGTTCATGCAGGATATGCAAACCGGTAATTCTGCGCGCATCGACTCGATCAATATGCCCTTTGTTCCGCTGGCCGTCGCTGATGGGCATGAGGCGGTGCGGTACACACGCAGGCACGCCGCCGAACTCGGTATCGAACCGAATCGGATCGGTATGATCGGTTTTTCAGCAGGCGGTACCCTGATCGCCTCCGTAGCGCAAACCTACAACCGCGAAAGCAGGCCGGATTTTGTAGCGCCTATTTATGCCTATACCCCGGCAATTCTTGGGGCGGCCGTACCCCAAAGCGCTCCACCTATGTTTCTCGCAATGGCCGGCGATGATCCCATTGCCTTTGGCAACCCCGATTTGTACAAAAAATGGCGCGACGCCGGGCGGAAAGCGGAAATACACGTTTACAGCAGTGGCGGACACGGATTCGGTCTCCGGAAACAAGGGCTGCCCTCCGATTCCTGGATCATTGATTTTGAAACATGGCTCGATATGCAAAACCTGTTGGTTACTCCTGAAAATGCAACATCCCGCGCCCGCTTTGAGCCGGCACAACTGGCTGCCTGGAAAGAACAGGGCGAAGCGCGCCGGCTCAACGACTGGCCCTGGCTCCAGCGTTATGCTGAAGATAACAAGAAATTACCCACCCTGAAAAACGGCGAAAAACGGGTGGTGTTCATGGGCAATTCGATCACCGAATTCTGGTCGGATACCGACTCCGCTTTTTTTGCCGGCAAACCTTACATCAACCGGGGCATCAGCGGTCAAACCACGCCGCAAATGCTGCTGCGTTTCCGGCAGGACGTGATCGACCTGAAACCTGCCGTGGTGGTCATCAAAGCCGGCATCAATGATATTGCCGGAAATACCGGCCCTACCACACTGGAGGCTACCCTCGGCAATATCGCCTCCATGGCCGAACTGGCCAAAGCCAACGGTATCCGGGTGGTGCTTTGCTCTGTTTTGCCTGCCTATGATTTCCCCTGGAGC
Organism: Saprospiraceae bacterium; assembly: GCA_020847425.1. Lineage (GTDB taxonomy): Bacteria > Bacteroidota > Bacteroidia > Chitinophagales > Saprospiraceae > M3007. Next base: position 2,893 of record JADLCC010000266.1, on the reverse strand, counting down.
CCGGGCATGGAACCCGCAGAAAAGGTCGTCCGGCTCAATGCCATGCTGAAAACCTATGCCCGGAAAAACAACTGCGTCTGGGTCGATTACCATTCCGCCATGAAAGATGCCCGCAACGGTCTGCCCAAAGAACTGGCCGATGACGGCGTGCACCCCAACCTGGCCGGGTATAAAGTGATGGAACCGATGGTGGAAAAAGCCATCGCTGAAGCGCTGAAGTAAGCGAGAATGCCGAAGTATCCCGGAACACTGTTCCGGGCGACACACGGTACCCCGGAACAGTGTTCCGAGCGTTGTATCCCGGAACGCTGTTCCGAGCATTGTACCCCGGAACGCTGTTCCGAGCATTGTACCCCGGAACGCTGTTCCGGGCGTTGTACCCCGGAACGCTGTTCCGGGATACACTAAGATAACACACCCGGAACAGCGTTCCGGGATACAACATTCTTCGGAACGCCGTTCCGAAATTCCATACCCGGAACAGCATTCCGGGATACACCAATCGCCGGACCTTGTTCCGGGTAACACAACTCATACACCATGACAAAATACTTGCTTACCGCACTGCTTATCAGCCTTTTCAGCCCTGTTTTCGCCCAGTTAAAAACCGGTGAAAACGTGGCCGTCACCAGTACCGAATCAGGTAAAGTGCGCGGCTACATCCACAATGGCATTCGCACCTACAAAGGTATTCCCTACGCACAGGCCGGGCGTTTTATGCCGCCGGCCAAAACGAAACCCTGGACGGGCGTACGCAGTTCGATGACCTATGGTCCGGTGTCCCCGCTGGTCGACCCGACCACCTCTGTACAAGATGAATCGGAGTTTCTTTTCCACCACGACTGGGGCTATCCCAGCGAGGAATGTCTGGTACTGAATGTATGGACGCCAGGTATCAACGACGGCAAAAAACGCCCCGTGATGTTCTGGATTCACGGTGGCGGTTTCACGGCGGGGTCGTCGCAGGAACTGCCTTCCTACGATGGTGAAAACCTGAGCAAAAAAGGTGATGTCGTAGTCGTTTCTATCAACCACCGCCTCAATATCCTGGGATTCCTGGACCTGTCGGCTTACGGCGACAAATACAAACAATCCGCCAACCTGAGCATCCTCGACATGGCGGCTGCGCTGGAATGGGTAAAAGCCAACATTGCCAACTTCGGCGGCGACCCCAATAACGTAACCGTTTTCGGTCAGTCGGGCGGCGGCGCAAAAGTGAACACCCTGATGGCAATGCCTGCGGCAAAAGGACTGTTTCACAAAGCCGTCAACCAAAGCGGATCTTTCCGCACAGCCATGCTGGAAAAATCCGAAACACAACGTATTGCGGCAGAAGTGCTGAATGTACTGGGTTTAAAACCGGAACAAGTGGATTCGCTGCAAAAAATGCCATACGCTCAACTGGCAGGCGCCGGGAAAAAAGCCCTGAAAATCGTCGAAGGGAAAATGAAGGCGGAAGGCAAACCTGTCGTTGGATTTGGCCTGAACTGGGGACCCAGCCGCGACGGTGACGTACTGCCTTATCAACTCTTTTCACCGGAAGCGTTTGAACTCTCCAAAAATATACCCCTGCTGGTCGGTACCACGAAAAACGAATTTATGGCTTCTTTGGGCGCCGGGTTGAGCAATGGAACGAGCGAACAAGTCATGGATTTGATCAAAAAACAACAGGGCGACAAAGCGGATGCCTATATCGTGGCGGTCAAAAAAGCCTATCCACTCGACACCAAACCATCGGATTTGATTGACATCGATACCCGGTTTCGCCCGGGAGCCGTGGTGCAGGCCAATTTAAAATCGGCAGTGGCGGGTGGCGCACCTGTTTACATGTACCTGTTTACCTGGCAATCGCCAACGCTGGATGGCAAATACAAGGCGACGCACTGCATGGAATTGCCGTTTGTGTTCAACAACATCGCACGTTGCCAGGAAATGACCGGCGGCGGCAAGTCGGCGGAAGTGCTGGCCACTAAAATGAGCCAGGCCTGGATCAATTTTGCCCGCACAGGCAATCCCAATCACCCGGGTTTGCCAAGATGGCCGGCTTATACGGCTAAAAACACGACTACCATGTTTTTTGACAACCAGTGCGTGGTGAAACCACAGCACGATGCGGCATTGATGGATTTGGTGGCGCCAAAGTGAGCGTGGATGGAACACAGATGACACAGATTAAACACAGATTTGCAGGATTTATCTGTGTCTAATCTGTGTTTAATCTGTGTCATCCGTGTTCCATTCTACATCTATACTTGTATCCCATCCATCCTACAATATCTGATTAAATTCCAGCCGTTCCCCATCCGGGCCCAGCATATTGAAGTACTTGCAGCCCCTGGTCCAGAATGCCAGAAAAACGGGCTGCACTTCCAGTATGGTATAACCGGCTGCTTTCAACAATAGAAAGGTCGCTTCCACATCATCCACATCGAATGCGATATGGTCGATTTTGCCGTCTTTCCGTTCGCGGATTTTTGCCAGTTCCGTTTCGGGCATCTGGTACAGTTCGAGGATGATAGCGCCCAGTTGCATCATAACAACGCGGCCGCCTGGTTCGCCGTTGAATTCAAACGTGGAAGCCATTGCGTTTTGAAAACCAAGTTTTTCATAAAAGGCTGTGGATACTTCTATGTCCGTTACGGGAATACCAATGTGTTGTAAGTGGTTGATTTTTAAACCTTTCATGGAAGGATTGGATTTAGGTGTATACCTCCGGCTCATTAAAGTTTCTAAATAAAACGGCATTAAGTGGGGTTAAAAACCCGTTATATGACGTCCGTATTGGCTCCCGGCTGATTGAAGTTACTAAATAAAGCAGAGTTATTATTTTATTCATCTGCCGTTCATTTACTTGGGTTTTAGTGGTGGCATGGGTTTCTGGACATTGAACAGT
>JADLCC010000265.1 GCA_020847425.1 Saprospiraceae bacterium | reverse complement strand
TTTTGTTTTGTAAAGTTTTTCTGATGCTTGCCATCTTTGTTGTAAATCTGTCGGATATTGCAATTTCCAAAAACGAGGAAATCCTTCCCATGTAATTGGGGCAACAGCACCGTTTTCAGCTTCTGGGTGCTGAAGCTCATTAAAGAAAAATTTCTTGTAAGTTGAACCAAGACGATTTCTTTCTTTTTCAATCCATGAGTTTATAACATTACTCCAAGCTGTTTTTTGTTCTTCGGCCAAATCGCTTACAAAACCGGGTGTGTCAAATTTTAGTAGTGCCATGTTATTATTTTTTGATGTTTGTGAACTTTATTATGGGTCGCGTTGCCGTCAAGCATTGCTGCCAACGGGGGCATGGCTGCCCGTACCGACGCTTAGGAGGTATGGACAGCCATGCAAAGTTGGGCGATTTATTTATTTCTAAGGGTGCAGGCGCTAGGTGACGTTGAAATTGACCTTGCTCCGAAGCAGCCGCTTAATTACCCAGTCGAATCGGACATGTTTTTTGCCATTTTGTAAAATTTTCCACAAAAATACATAAAAAGCTTCGAGAGCAAAGATTGCTGCAGAATCCAGGCTAATTATTATTCCCAAATTGTATGTAGTTTTGTGCTAAATATCATAAATGATTGCCTACAATTTTCAACTTGAGAATTTGTATCAAAGTCTCCTACAGGGAACTTCTGTGTTGGTGATTGGGCCTGAGTTGTTTCGTTACGAGGGGAAACAATTACTCCTTGGACAGGCGATCTTAGAGCATCTGATAAGTATCGGAGCGGATCGTTATTTCCATTTTTACGACACCAAAGACGATTTTTTCTATTTTAAAGAGCCGGAAACCACAAGCAGAAATGCGGTTTACAGAGGTATTCATCGTTATCTGACAGGTTTGAATTATGATCCGATCCACGAAAAAATTGCTCGTTTACCCTTCCCGTTGATCGTAAACCTCTCGCCCGATTTATTGCTGGCAAATGCTTTCAACCGGCTTGAAATCGCACATGAGTTTCGTTTCTTTCACAAATCACTAAATCGGGATATTAATAATATTCAATATCAGGGCGATAGAACAGGTGAAATAAAAATCACCCCAGAACGCCCCCTCGTTTATAATCTTTTCGGCCATATTGACTATGAGGAGTCGATGGTTCTTTCTTATCGCGATCTGTTCGATTACCTATATAACATTTTCGGAAGAGATAATCTGCCTGGCGATTTGCGTGCACTCATCGAACCTCGGGGCACACATTCCACTTCACAAAACGGTAAAGACGACTGGCGACCCGACTTGGAAAAAGATTTCGTCTTTCTCGGCCTCGGTTTCAACAAGTGGTACACGCAACTGATGCTTCGGCTGCTTCATGCACATACGAACAGCGAAACGCGCATGCAGCGTTATGTACTGGGCAACGGTATGGACCGTCTCCTGGAAGATATGAGTGAAGAGAATGCAGACAATCGCGGCTTCTTTTACATAGGCCGGTATTTTGCACTTCAGGGTATTCAGTACGATCCGGTGGAAGCGATAGAATACCTGTATCAAAAATGTGAAGCAGCTGGTAAACTCCGGGAAACAGGTACCCTCTCGCCGGAATTTGTAGAAAAAGGCCAAGTCATAATGCCCCTCGATATGGAAATGCGCGAGATGTTGTCGCGGAACAAGGTGCGGGAGGTGGTAACCAGACTCATGGCTTACTTCAGGGAACATAATCTGAAAGACGGCATGATGGCGGCGGTGATCGCGTCGAGCAGTTTCGAAGAATTTGAAAAACAATCTATGCGCGGTTTGTTTTTTGCCGAGGAACGGTATGTAGTGCGCAACAGAATCATCAACAGTATCAACGAGGCTATTTCAATCGTCCGCAACCATCAGTTTTCAAACACTGCTGTATGAAATACCGCTATCCGGGCATACACGCTTTTTCTGCAGAAAACACGGCACTTTTTTGCGGACGTAAAACCGACGAAGATCGTTTTTACTCGTTGCTCCGCCTGGAGCGGCTCGTGGTATTGTACGGCAAAAGCGGCTACGGCAAAACTTCCCTGTTACAAGCGGCTGTTTTGCCGAGACTGGAACGGGAAACGGACTATGTCGCCCTGCTCGTACGCTTCAGAAACTACGCCCCTGGTTTTCCCACACCGGTCGGCCGTACGGCGGAAATCATCTCCGAATGGCTTCCACAACAAAAAATAACACATAAAAATTATGACTGGCTAAACAACCTGCTCCCCGGCAACGATTCCCTGTGGTATCACCTGAAACGCGCGCAGGCCCTCACCGGCCGGAAAAGATTCGTATTGGTATTCGACCAGTTTGAGGAACTTTTCAGTTACCCCGATAGCGTGGCTTTACAGTTCCGGGCGCAACTGGCCGAACTGCTTTATACCCGCATTCCGCAGGATTACCGCGACGCCTGGAACCGCCTTGCCGACAGTAACTCGACCACGATTACGCAGAAAACAGCAGAATCTTTTTTTTTCGACGACCTGGATATCCGCGCCGTTTTCTCGCTCCGGACGGATTACATGCACTACATGAACCGGATGAAGGATTACCTTCCCCTGATCCTCCGGCATTGTTACGAACTGGATGCCCTGACGTTCGACCAAGCCCGCGAAGCGATCATCGAGCCTGCTGGCAAAACCGGCCTGGTGGACTATACGCCGCCTTTCGCCTATTCGGAGGAAATGGTAAATTTGTTACTAGAGTACCTGAGCAACAAGCGGAAAGAAAAAATCGAGAGTTTCCAACTGCAACTCATTTGCCATCATATAGAAAATGAACTGGTAGAGAAAAAAGGAAAAACATCTATTCTTCCCTCCGATTTCGGCCCCAATAACAATGCCCAGATCGAATATTTCCGCCAGGTCAACCGGGGCTATTACCAATCCTGTATCAAGGCCATTACACCGCTAGCGCTACAGAATGTGGCCCGGCAATTCATTGAAAACGAACTGATTATCCCCAACGAAAAACGCCGGGCGACGGTGGATGGCGGTATTCTCATTTCTCGATATGCCGAACAGGGAGCCACGGAAGACCTCCTGGAACAGCTGAAAAACACCTACCTAGTCAGGGCCGAAAAATCCGAACGCGGCGCCCTGTACGAACTGTCGCACGACGCGTTGATAGAACCTTTGCTGCGGGCCCGGGATGAACGCGAGCAACGGGAACTCCGGAACCGTCGGCGTAAAGAGCGGCTGCTGATATTGCTCTTGACGTTATTTCTCGGAGGCATTGCGCTAACATTTATCCGCTTATGGGCGAATGCCGAAAGGCTGGCACTGGAAAAAAGTAATTTAGCGACGGAGAAAACCAAATTGGCTGATTCTTTGGGAGTTACCTTAATTGAACTAGATTCTACTTCAGCCGAAAAAGCGCGTTTGATGGTTGATCTTCAGCAGTCCTATAACACGCTGATTCAGAGTAACCTGCGCCTAGCGAACAGTCAGGTTTTAAGTTTAGACTATGAGAATTGTCATAGTAATTTACGTACCCTTGTCAGAGAGTTGATGAAAGTGTTACCTGAAGGGGCGGACAGGGATAGCAAATTTCGGGTTATCAGTGAGGTTATGATTGAACTCTGCTTTTTCTACATAGAAACCGGTAACTACAATAAGGGGATCGAAATATTGGTCGAGATTGGAAGACTGAATAAAAAACCTGAAGTAGAACGTGCTGCACAGCAGCTCTTACAGCGAGAACGTAAAGTGAAGTTACGCTCAGCCGCACATGAAATCATGAAAGCAGTAATGCCTGACCAATTCAGGTTTTTGTGGAAAAGATACTATCCCGTCATGTTGCCGGTTGCCGGAGGCCGGTACACCATGGGGTGTGACCCAATGAAGGAACGAGACTGCCATACCCCGGATGGTGAATCTTCGGAACACGAAGTGAGGGTGGCAGATTTTAAGATGGCCGAATCAGAAACGACGATCTGGCAATTTAATTTATTTAAGACCGCCACGAATGAACCACTGGCGGTCAAAGAGAAGACATTGGGTGACCACCCATGCGGCTATGTTAGTTTGGTAGAAGCCGCGCTCTACGCCGACTGGGTAAGCCGGCAGAATAATCTCGTACCAGCATATAGTTGGCTGCGTTTTGAAACTCTCAGAGGAGAAACTGATTCGGTGCCAGAATGGAAGAATACAAAAACGGGCTATCGGCTTCCTACCGAGGCAGAATGGGAACTGGCAGCCCGGGGCGGTATAGCAGGGCTAAAGGATAATTTCAGGTTTTCAGGCAGTAAAACCCTAGATTCGGTCGGCTGGAATAAGGATAACACCGCTCCATCCGGCATACCGTCTCCAAAGGCGGTTAAAACCAGGCAACCTAATCGGTTGGGTTTGTATGATATGAGCGGAAACCTGAGCGAATGGTGTTGGGATATGCTTCCAAACAGGCGTACTAACATGAAAAACGACCGGGTATGCAAAGGCGGCAGCTTTAGGGATTTGGAACGCAAATGCGTGGTATTCAACCGTGATCAATACAACGAATCCGCTCCGCCCAATGAAGCCATCGGGTTCAGGGTAGTATGCCACTGACACAGGCTATTCTCTTCGCAGCAGCAGTGTTTGGCTTTTTATATCCGATTTACGTAGGTCGATCCTTATTTTCAAAAACCGGTCGTCCAGGTGCAGCACTTCCACACGGCCGGCTTCTTCTTTAATGTGTTTCAGATTATCTTCTTCCAGACCATTTAGACCGAAGCTCAGGTAATACTGTCCCCCGAATTTAAACATATTGTGTCGGGTAAATTCAACGCCATTTTCATCGATAAACGCGTCCCAAAGTCCTTCGGCAGCGATATGGCACAATTTTCCCGCCCAATCTTCCAATGTATACTCAAGTATTTCAATATCATACCGCCCGTCGGTGAACAGAGTCAGACGAAAATTGACGTCAATCTCGCAGCCTAGGTCGTATTCTTGGCTTTGGGCCCGCACCTCGGCAGCACCTGTCCATGATCCGAAGCGTTTGCTTGGCTGTATTGTTTGAGCATGAGACTTGATAGAAGAAGACATGATAAAAAACAGAAGCACTAAAGTGAGTATGTATTTCATGTCTTTTTAGTTATTTAATTTGGAATTAATTAATGCTCGAACTTTATTTTGCAATTCTTGGGCGTCCTCTGAGCTAATTGAAAATTGATCTAAATATATACTTGCTTCTTGAGCAGCTTCCTTCCAAATACAATTACCATTTACAAATGACTTGATAAGTGGTTGAGTACCACTGTACCATTGCCAATTCATTCCTTCCAGCACTTTATTGATTTCTGGTTCACAAAGACCACCTACACTAATATTAATGCCAAAAACATCAAAATAGGGCTTGCTATCCCAAGAAAAGTCGTTAGTTATAATAGTATTTACACCACCTTCACTATTTAGATTGTAATCGACTGTTGAATGAATGGTCAATTGTGTCCCCTCTATGTCTTCGTGATGTCTTACGGTAATACCAAATTCCCTTGTGTACCAGTCAACACGAGCATCAATAATTCTAATCGGTACATCAACTCTCATAGAGCCTGAACTTTTAGTAGATTTACCTTGGCTTACCTGAATTTTACCATTTCTATGGACTTCAAACTGAAATTTTGAATTGTTTCCGCCATCTATATCAGTTTTCCTAGCTAAGAATGAAGGCAAACCTGCGTTTAAAAATTTATCCAATAATGGAGCGGTAAGTTTAGTAAGCTCTGTAAACGAATTACAATATGCTTTCCCTTTTATTTTTCCATTTGGGCTGATAGTGACTTTAACTTCTGATGACCCGTATGTATTAATTTCAGTAAACTCTTCTACTCTAAATCCCGGATTAGGTTTTGACCAAGGAACGGTTAATATTTCTTCAAATTTGTCACTAGAGACCCATAACTTACTACCGCTACCCCATTTATTACCTTTGGAATCAAAAGCATGAATATAGATAGACTTCCACGCATTATAATATTCAATAGATTTAAAATCAAATGATTGCCCTGCTTCTACGCCCCACCACCCCTGAGAATACAAATCGAAAGGGCCTGGAGAGGCTTTTGCGTATCCTATCGCAAAAAATATTTTATTTTCAGATTTATTTTCTATTGTTAATTGGCAAGATACCTCGTTTATTAATACGAGTAAAAAGATAGTCGATGAGAGTAAAACTTTTGTCATGCTATTTTTTTTGTTTTTGATGTGATATTTGTCTTGTCATTTTTGCCCAACTATTTGTCCTCCCGAAAACGAATAACCAAAAACCCGCAATGCGCCTTTTACTTATCCGTTTTCGGGTAAACAGCCTTTCGGCGAGGTGTTTCTCGGCTAAGTACACCCGCAATGCGGGTGCACTTAGCCGAATTGTAAATGGTAAAATTACTTTTTCATCAAATATAGTTTTTCATTTCGGGCATCCAAGATCACCTGCCCTGCTTTTTGTTCTGCGCCGTACTCTTTTCGCGAGATGCAGGCTTCGCGTATCCGCCCCTTTCCCTTATCAAAAAAAAACACCCCCTGCCTCCAGATATCACTATCCAAAAACAGGGGGTGTATTGTTCGCATCGGGGCGGCTGGTCATGTGGCTTTGTACTTGTGTACAACAAAACAAAACATTTTTTGCCAAACGACCTAGCCCGCAGCCAAAATATATTTCGGAGCCCCGGCGCCGGGTATGCGCTGGCCGCCTCTATTGTTTCAACAGGCGCAGGGTTTGCTCTATCCAGTCGGACTGGTTGTCCAGCCGGTAATCGGGCGCCAGGCCCACCACCTCGAATTGGCGCTGGTCGTGGTAGCGCGTCATGGTACAGCCCAGGTGGAAGCCGAAGCAGGGCGTGTCTACGCCGCCGATCTCGCCGTAGCCCACGTATCCGCCCGAGTTTTCGCCGACCAGGATGGTCTTTTTGCTTTCTTTCGCCCAAAACAACAGCGACTCGCAGGAACTCGCGCACTTGTTGTTCACGATAATCGCCACCTTGGCCGGCCAGTGCAGCACACGATCGAGCCGGACCCGCTCGCCGCCGCCCCGCCGCATAAACGACTGTTCGGGCTGTCGTTTCATCCGGTCTATTTCTTCGCGCATGGAACGCATAGAGGCCGCATCAAAATTGGCGCTGTCCTGGCTCATAAAACGGTACCATTCCTCAAACACCTTGATGTTGTCCTGCGTCACATAGACATCTATGGCATCGCCTTTAAACGGGTGGGTGTAGATATACTCCAGCAACTGCTGTGCATTGCCGTCGTTGCCGCCGCCGTTGTTGCGCACATCTATGATCAGGTAGGGTTTGGCGCGCACCTGTGCGTCGTGGTGCCGGTAAAACGTATCCAGCATGGCCGTTCGGCTGCCCGAAAACGTGGGGATGCGCATATAGTTGGTTTCGGCGTCCAGCGCTCTGAATTCCAGGCTGGCCGAAGGGTTCTGGCTGTAGTCGTTGCGCTGGGGCAGGCTGGTTTTGAACCAGTTGTCGCCCAGGCGCCCGTCTTGCAGGGCCATAGCGGTTTGGTAGCTCAGGGAGTGGTTGCGCATGTACAGGAAGGCCTCAAACACCTTGGGCTGGCCGGCTTTGCGCCGCAGTTCCAGTTTCACCTGTCCGGGCTCCCACAGCGGCGTACGCGACTCCAGCACGACGCCCACGTACTCGCGCAGGCCTTTTTTATCCGGCACGATCACGATGGTGTACGTGGAGTCTTTGGTCTGGTAGATGCCTTCGATCTCCTGGAGCGGCCGGTTTTGCCAGGCCGCCGGATCGACGCGGATGCGTTCGCGGTGGACGAACGCCGGCGAGTTTTTGAAGGCTTGCAGCAGGGCCGGGTCGTTTTCGTCCACCGGCGCGCTCTGCATGCTGATGTGCGAGTGGTTGTCTTTAAAAAACTCGACATAGTAGGTGAGGAGTTTGAAGCAATCGGTGGTTTCCCGGGCGCCGGGGGCCAGGGCGCGGAGATCCGCCTTCATAGTTTCATACGCCTTGCGGGTGCGGCGGGTCACGTTGTCCCGGAAGCCCGGCAGGTTTTGTTCGTAGTACCGGATCACAAAATTCAGTTCGTCGGAGCAGGGGCAGGATTGGGCCGGCGCCACTTGGGGCAGCAGGCCGAGCAGGAGCAATACGGGAAGCAGGTGTCGCATGTGTTTTTTTGCGTAACAGGGAGTGGCAAAGTGGCGGGAGGTTGCAGGGGGCAGGTTGCAGGGCAGGAGCTGGGGCAGGGGCAGGAGGCAGGTGGCAGGTGGCAGGGGCAGGAGGCAGGTTGCAGGGGCAGGGGCAGGGGCAGGTTGCAGGTTGCAGGGGCAGGGGCAGGTTGCAGGAGGCAGGGGCAGGAGCAGGAGGCAGAAGGCAGGGGGACAATCTCAAACACAGCATGAAAAATTATCAAATTTTGTAACGACTTGGCCTCTTGGCTGGCCTCGGAGAGGCCAATCTATTGAAAATGCCAAATACCTGGATTAAAGCCTTTGGTTTGAGTTCCATTTTGATGCGTTTACCCTACCCCCCATAGCCATCAACTTAAACGTTTGAAGGCGCTTTTTTACTTCGACATTCGATATTCTGCGGTTCGATATTCGATATTCCAACGTAGTAGGCTTAAAAAATATCGAATATCGAACCGCAGAATATCGAATGTCGAAGTAAGTAAACCTTAAGTTGATGGCTATGACCCTACCCCCTCCGGGGCGTACAACCCTATTTGGGTTTCAGCGCCAGGGCGAATTCCAAAACGATGTCCCGGCGCTCGAGCACGTCCTTCAGGCTGGGTTTTACCGTATATTTTGGCTGGATGCCATACCCGACGAATTCCTTTCCATCGGGGTAGGTGTCTTTTTTGGTACAGATCCTCGCTGATCCGCCGCCCGGCAGCCTCATCTGAAGGGGTTGCCCGGTGCTGCCAAACGTCAGGTCGCCCACTGTTTCCGTGAGCCCGATCTGCTCCGCGGCGACCAGAAAATCTTCTGCCGCAGAAGCCGTATTGTTTCCAAACAAAATGACAATCGGGACAGGAATAAACTTATCCGAATAGGGCTCAATGGTATCCGGCGGGGCGACATACCAATAGTCGCCTTTAAAACTCAAAAAACACTCCTCCTCAAATGGGTCGGCAGGCGGTTCGGTAAGCCGCTCGCCCCAGGCTTTGTAGGCGGCCTTGTGTTCTCGGGTCATCCATTTGCTGGTCAAAAATGGCTTCGGCGAAAAATACTTCAGTATTTCGTAGCCATAGCCTGAATTCCCGCCGGTGTTCTCGCGCAAATCGATAATCAGTTTCCTGGCCAAGCCAATCGAGTCCTTGATGTTCAAAAATTCCGGAATCAGCTGCTCCGTTCCAAAGGTGTTTAGTTTAAGATAGGCAATCGTATCGCGGAGCATTTCAAAGTCAAGCATGCCGCTTTGCGGCTCTTCCCGAATCCAGGATGTCGTGTCTTGCTCCGGCGCAAACACATAATTTTTTTGCTTCCCCTGCGGCGTTACATAATCTATCCGCAATTTCTTTTCCGCCGGTATGTCAAACAGGGTTTGGAGGGCAATATTGGTTTTTATGTGCGGGGTAGATGCGCTGATGTAGGGGAACAAGCGCTCTTTTATGTACACCGCAGTAGGTTCTCCCTCTATGGCCACGATTTTAGAACCCAAGGGCAACAAGTGGCTGTACCGCTGGGTGCTGTTGACAACATAAACGCCATCGTCAAACGCGCGAAGTTCCACATTGGGTGAGTAAGTTTCCTTTTTCGTATCGATAGGAAAATAAACATTGGTGTGGCCGTCTTTCAATTTGGCGCAGACCTCGGAAAGCAAGGTATAGTATTCAAAAGTAGATTGCTCCCTGGCAAATTTCGGCAAATACTCCAACAGCACGGCATCCCAGTTGAGCGCAGGTACTTGTGCAAAAAATGCAAAATTGTATTTCACCTCTGTCCAAAACTGAACAAACCCGGCCTGACGCTCCGCAGGCGTCAAAGGCTTGCGGTACAGCCGGCCATTGGTGGGAGCGTATAGTTTATCGGCATCGGTAGTCAGGGTTTCGCTGAGTTTTTGCAGGATCGTGATGATGCTGGTGTTGGCCTGGTCGATCATCAGCCATTGCTCTTTTAATAGATCATCATAGTTGCGCGCTTTAAACGGAAACATTTTTTGCATCGTGATGATATGTCTTTTGGTTTTAAACATCACGTTTAAAGACGCCGGGTAAAGCGTATCGAATTTAAAGTAATAATTGCCGTACCCCCAATACACCTGCTGCATCGGCTGGATGATGCGCCAATTGTCCATCAATTGGCCCATATTTTGACATTCCCCGATGTACAAGGTTTGGGAATGGTCTTTGGTTTTGTACAAATAGTTGTTTGCCGCTACCTTGAACCGCAAGGTGTCGTTCGCAATGCGCACAGAAGAATCCGGAGAAACATACAAATCGCTCGATGCCAACTTGTTTTTCAAGACCTGTTGGTTTACCGAATCCAGACTTGTGGTATAACAGTCTTTTAAAAACAATATAAGTCCAATCCCTTCAAAGATATTTTTCCGCACCTGTGTTTGCATCTCGGACAGGGTTACTGGTTTCTGCCCGAACAATGGGGCAACGCTAAAAAACAATACTATCGTTACAAACCGCATTTGTATTTTTATTTTGTGAGCAATTGTTGGTAGGCAGCGAAGCGGGGCGGCAGGGGGCTGGCACTCGCCGGCTTGTTCGCTGCCCCACCTGGGTTCTATTCCGCATATTGTTTTGCTATCACCTCCTCCGGGTGCACATAATAGCAATATAAAACAATTAAAAAAATCCACTCCAGGGGTTTCATGGCAATATATACGGCATCAGACAGCCTTTCTGTAAGTATCCTCTTCGAGAGATTTAGCCCATATACATCATAGTTTGTGCGGATGAACCGGTGCAGCCGGGGCGAAATTTCCTGCATCACTTGCTCAAATGCATTTGCCACCTGTAGTTGCCGGTTTACCAGGATGACTCCATTGTTTCTCTTCCCCAAGCGAAGCGGCTTAACCACCTTCGGGCTGCCTTTTGCTGCAACGGTGCACAGGTAGTGGCCCTGCTCGTCACTCACAATGGGCGGGTGTGTCTTTTGGGACAATTTCCATGTTGCAGTATCTGTAAACACGCTTGACATGGCATCTACGTCCTGCCCAAAGAGCGTTAAAACCAATACAATGAACAAAAAAACAGGTACCGAGAGCAGCATCGCCAGGACTGGTAAATGTCCAGACCGCAGGAGCAGTTTGTTCAGGTAGTTCAAAAATCTGTTTTTGTACTCGGTTTCGGCATGTAGGTTTGCCTTGCTCTTTACTATTTTCACCAGTAGCCAAACAGAAATACCAATCAGGGCCATCGGATAAACTGACAAGTGCCATACACGGCCATTGCAATCGAACCCAAGCACCGTGTGGCTGGATAATTGATACAAAAAAGCAAGGTCCACCCATACGCCAATTGTCGCCAAAGAAATACAGGCCGCCAGTATCAAGGGGGGCAATTTCACCTCTTTTGTATACAACAACAACAGCGACGCCAAGGAAAGGCCATGAAATACAAACAAAGAGCCCGAATACTGATACGAAATGGGCGAATAGCAGGGATCGGCAAAGGGGTCAATACTTTTATCATGTGCTGTAGCATGTAAATTTAGCCCTACTATGAACAAAGCCATCGCAAAGACGAAAACAATGCCCAGCACCCGCTCAACGACACTTGACGCTGGCTTTATATTTGGGTAAAAGAGCCAAAGGATATAGCTGAGCAAACTTAGCAGTACTATACTTATTGGTATTAGTTCCATTTTTATTCCATTGATAAAATTCAAAGTACGCGTGGATACTGGCGCATGGGGTGCTTGCGCCGTTGCAGACAGGCTTCAAAAAGATGGGCCTGGCCGACAGTGCCGCTTTACGAGCATGTTGGGGATTTCCCCGCTGGACCCAAAACTGCTCTAAGAAACCGTCTGAAAACCCCTTGCGGGCGATAAGGCGCATCTTTTGCCATCATACGGCAGCTGTTTTTTCGGCAATAGGACATGGCTATTCCCTCAAAAACGAGCCTTGTCTGATACCAAAACCTAC
>JADLCC010000264.1 GCA_020847425.1 Saprospiraceae bacterium | reverse complement strand
ATCCATGGCCTTGGCGTACAGTTCGCTGAGTCCGCCGGTGGCACTGATCTCGTTGGTATCCAGGTTGATCATGCCGGCATTGGAATAGTAGAGTTCTTTTACATCGCCGGCAGAATTGGAAAAGCGGCTGGTGAACAGCACCTGAAAACCCGTTGTGGGGTCATCGGCTGGGCCGTAATCGAACACCACACTGAGTGTATCGGCGCTGCGGCGGCCGTCTTTCCACTGGTAAATGCCGCCGTTGGCTACAGCCGAACGCGGGTGTGGCAGTCCGCTGAACCAGTGCACGGTGTCGATCTGGTGGCTCATCCACTGTCCCGGAATGCCGGAAGAATAGGGCCAGAACAGTCTGTATTCCAGGTATTTACGCGGGTCGAAGGATTCATAAGGCCGGTTGAGCAGGAACCGTTTCCAGTCGAGGTCTTCTTCCTTGCATTGAGCCACCAGGGCAGGCCTGCGCCAGCGACCGGGCTGGTTGACGTTCCACATCAGTTCCACCATTACGATGGGGCCGAATTTACCGGATTTGATAAAATCGGCGGCAGCGTGGTAATTGGGGCCGCTGCGGCGCTGGGAGCCGATTTGTACAATTTTACCCGAATCCCGGACGGCTTTCAGCACAGCCCGGTTGTCTGCCATGGTTTCAGCCAGGGGTTTTTCGGTATAGGTGTCCAGACCGGCCTGTACGGCTTCCACGGTGTGCATGGCGTGCTGGAAATCGGCGGTGGAAATGATCACCGCGTCGATGCTTTTGGAGGCGTACATTTCCTCATTGTTGCGGAAAGCCACGGTATCCGGGTTGGCTTTTTCCTTCAAAAAAGCGAGGCCGAGTTCGCGGCGGACTTTCCAGAGGTCGGAAACGGCAACCATTTCGAAATTGAGTTCCTTGCTGTGGCGACTGAAGGCCGGGAAGAGATCGGTTCTGAAACGGTCGGAAAAACCTGCTGCGCCCACCCGTACACGGTCATTGGCCCCAATGATACGGGCATAACTTTTAGCGGAGAAGGCCATAGCGAGTCCCGCAGCGGTTGATGTTTTAATAAAAGTATTTCTTTTCATAATGGTCTGATTTTCAAACTTCTGTAACGTACGGCATCACCGTGGTCCTGTAGCAGGATGGGGCCTTTTTCTGCTGCGCCGAATTGTTTGCCCCACACCTGGTACTTGCTGCGTTCCACCAGGGCATTAAAAAGTGGTGACAGGCGCGTGTATTCCAGCATTTTAAAACCATTGAGGTAATGCTCTACGCGGTTGTTGGGGTACACGACGATGCGGCCCTGGTTCCATTCTCCGGGTTTTCTGACGGCGCGGTTGCGGTAGCCGGTTTTGTCGGCGGGAATGAGATCGTACAACGAAGCGAGGGTACGGTTGCCGCCGGCGCCGAGTTTTGCGTCGGGGTGGCGCTCATCATCGAGGATCTGGAATTCGAGCCCGATAGCCGATCCTTTTTGAGCGATATTTTCGGGCACCGTCATCGGCTGGCCCGGCTGGAATTCGTGGGTGTATTGCAGCAGTTCTCGCACGAAGTATTTTACGCCGGAATTGGCGCCTTCAGAGAAGTTGAAGTCGAACACGAGTTCAAAAGCGCCGAATTGTTCCGTGGTAATGATATCGCCGCCGTTGGTGGATTCCGAGCCATCGCTTTTTTTCACGGCCAGTTCACCGTCCCGGATTTCCCAGCCTTTTTCAGGGAAAGCCGTTTTGTAGGCGCCGCGCCAGCCTTTGGTCGTCTGGCCATCCCATAGCAACTGAAAACCTTGCTTTTTTTCGGCTTCCGAGAGTTGGTTGGGGATCATATTGACTATGCGGATATTGCCGGGAGGCGTCGGTTGCAAAGCGCCGGTTTGGATGCGGACATTGCGCCAGCGCACCTGTTTGCCGGGCTCTTCATTGGCCCCGATGCTGTGCACCTGCAGGCAAATAAAACCCTGGGCAGTCATATTGTCGATGACATGGGACACTTCCACGCCGTTGATGAAGGTGCGCAGGGTGGAGCCAATGGCTTCGATGCGGTACAGGTTCCAGGTATTGTTGCGGCGAAAAGCGGTCTGGGTAGCCGGGTTGAGTTCAGGCACGTAGAGCCAGCCGCGCCGGGCTTCGTCGTAAATTCCGCCGGAAAAAGCGCGGTCGGTGGCGTCTATTTCCATCTGGTAGCCGTGTACGCGGCCGTTTTCAAAAGTCGGCACAGAAAGGCTGCGGAACTGGATGCCGGAATTCAGTCCTTCATCCACATTGACCTCGCATTCAAAAATAAAATCGCCATAAGTGGCTTCCGTAGTGAGGAAAGAATTGGGCGTGTTCGCAACAGTCGAGCCGACGATGACACCGTCTTTTACTTCGTAGCGCGCCTGGCCGCCGAGTTGTATCCAGCCTTTGAGGGTTTTTCCGTCGAAGAGGGGCTGCCAGTTGGGTTTCTGGGCGGAGAGGGCGGCAGTTACGGAAATCAGGAGGGAGAAGAGGATTGTTTTTTTAAGCATGGATGAACATTTATGATGCTAAGTACTGGATTCAAATTTGTTTGGGTTGTTTTTCATACAAATGCTTGATTATCAAGCCGGATAACTACTTATTTATTCAGATGGGATTCCAGTTCACGTAATAACAACTGCCCGCATTGTCGTACAATATCACTTCTGACCCCAGAGGAGTAAAACTCATCGTAACGTTTTACGTGTTGTTTTTCCGTGTTTTTTTGTTCGATAAAGCACGAATAGTCATAAAGTCCAAACTCCCAGAACACCCTGCATTGTATGTAAAAAGGGTTTTCGCGGTCTTTTTTATATCCTTCCAAACTGTATGTAAATCCCACCCTTTCGTTGACTTGATAGTTGAAGTTGGGTCGGATATTATTCCAGTCATCCACGTTTGTTATTTCAATGGCGCCACTTCCCACAGAAAACGACATTTTTTTTGTCAAAAACAAGTCGTCGTATTCCCGGAGTTTGCTCATTAATTCCACAACTGTTGGTTTAATACTTCGCTCAAGAACCATTTCTGTGGTTTCTTTGGTACGCGCTACTTTCAATTCATCCTCCGTAGGAAGAGAAGATTTCAGCAGACGAAGCTCTTTGACCCAGTCATCTATATCTTCAATATCCTTGCCCTCAATGGCATCCATTACTATTTGCATAGACCGTTCCACGAGACCTATCAGGAATTCGTAAAGCAAATCCGGGCTACCTCCATAAGTCTGTATATCTCCCAAATATCGATTGTAAACTTCTTTTTCTCCCCCTTCCGTGATCCAAAATGGCGGGTATCCCAAAGAAGCTAGAATGAGGTTAGTTAATAACCGCGCTGTGCGTCCATTACCATCCACAAAAGGGTGGATGGTAAGGTATTTCAAATGAAACTCACAAGCCAGTAACAGCGGATTCGGGGCATCCTTTGTATTATTATGAATTTTGTCGAGCCCTGCGTTTAGCCAATCCAGGAGTCGATGAATAGATTCTTTAACTTCTGTATGTGGTGTAAAATCAAGCCGTTCAAGCCGATAGTTGTAAATGTAGTTATCAACTGTTTTCCATTTCCCTATTTCCTGCTCTTGCTCTGGCGTTTCTGCTTTAATAACCATTTCATGCATATGCAGAATCCGCCTTTCGGATAAGCGTTTTTCACCTTTTCCTATCTGGAAAATATCCTTCATGGCTTCATCATGCCCCTGCATTTCTCTGATGTCTTTCAGGGGTTTGCCTTCCACTGTAATATTCCCGGTCATCACGCTACGCGTCTCCGACTTTGTCAAAGTTCCACCTTCAATTTTGTTCGAATTGTAATTGCACTCCAACCGGAATTTATATTCAATCTTACGCAATACTTCCACTGGAAGTTTGCCATGCGATTCGATGGACCGATGAAGGAATTCTATAGAGCGAAGTCTGTCAGTAAGGCTAGACATAAATTGATGGAGTATTTCACAAATTAAAAATCCCGAACTTTTCACACTGGAAAAATTCGGGATTACGCATATATTTCATTCCGGTAATCCAAATTACCAGGTTACATCGTCTTCGTCTTCGTCAATTTTCTTCTTGGTTTCTTTTTTGTCGTCCGTATCGGTTTCTTCTTCTTCCACTTCTTCTATTTCGCCACCAATTTCCCGGATGTCATCAGCCGAATCGTGTATATCGGCATCTTCCGAGCGCGAGTCATCCTCTTCAAAATCCCTGTTCTGTGCTTCCCATTCAGCCTGACGACGGTCGAATTCTTCGTAGTCGAAATCAGGCATGAGTTCCGTTTTGACGTGGTTCACCACTTCATTCAGGGAGGCCACAAAGCGGTTGAAATCCTCTTTGTACAGGAATATTTTATGGCGTTTGTAGCCATAACCGTCTTCCCGGCGTGTGCTTTCCGTAATGGTGATGAAAAAGTCATCTCCTTTGGTTTTTTTGACATCGAGGAAATAAGTGCGGCGTTTTCCGGCTCTTACGCGTTTGGAAAACACACTTTCTTCCTGTTCGCGGTCACGGTCGTCGCCACCGCCACGGTTGAAGCCGCCGCCGCCGCGATTGAAGCCGCCACGGTCACCGCCGCCACCGCGATTGAAACCACCGCGATCACCGCCGCCGCGATTGAAACCGCCACGATCACCACCGCCACCGCGGAAACTGTCGTTGCGCTCCCGGAAACCACCCCGATCTGCACCACGGTCGCGCTGGTCGCCCCCGCGATCACTTCCTTTGTCGCGTTGGTCGCCGCCACGGTCGCGGTCGCGATCACGAAAGTCGTTATCTCTCCGTTTAAAATGCCCAAATTCCACCTGTCAAATAGTTTTATGAAAAGAATGTGTGAAAAGATGCGAGCAAAGGTATATTTTACAACGAAACATCCACTACGTTTTGGCATAAATTATCAAAACGCTATTTTTAGCGTTTGTACAACTCTTTTCCGCCTACAATAGTCCGCAGCACCCGGGCCTGCAATATCTCCCCGGGCGGGCAAGTCAGCAGGTTTTTGGACAGGACTACAAAATCGGCCAGTTTGCCCGGCTGGATGACACCTTTTTCCTGCTCTTCAAAAGCCGCGTAAGCATTCCATCTGGTATACGACAGCAGGGCTTCTTCACGGGTCATTTTTTGTTCGGTAAAAAACTCCAGTCCGGTATCTGCCCGGCGGCGGGTCACGGAAGCGTAGATGCAGGGCAGTGGATCCACGTCTTCCACCGGTGCGTCGGTACCGTTCGCCAGGTGGGCGCCCTGTTGCAACAAATTGCGCCAGGCATAGGCACCGCTGCGGGCGCGCTCCAGGCCCAGCCGTTTCACCACAAACGGCGCATCGCTGGTACAATGGATGGCCTGCATGGAGGCTATCACACCCAACTGGCTGAAACGCGGCTGGTCGGCAGGGTCGATGTGCTGGGCATGTTCGATGCGCCAGCGCAGGTTGTTGCCGGGTGTCTGGCCGAACGTCTGTTCAAAAACATCCAGCATTTCGCGGTTGCCGCGGTCGCCTATGGCATGCACGCAAAGTTGCAGGTTGTATTGCCGGCAAATTTGTGCCAGTGCCCTGATCGTGTCGACCGGTGTTGTGTTCTGGCCTGTGGATTCTGGTTTATCGGTGTAAGGAGCAAGCAGCCAGGCGCCGTAAGAACCGAGCGCGCCGTCGAGGTAGGCCTTGACTGCGCGGCAGGTGAAATGCCCGTTTCCGAGACCGATTTGTGGATAATCCGCCACTTTCGGCAGGTCCTTTGCACCGGGTTGCGACATCATGGCCCAGAGCCGCAAGGGTAATTGCCCCGCTTCGGCCAGCCGGCGATACTGCCCCAGTTCCCAGAAATTGCTGCCCGCATCCTGAAAGGAAGTGATGCCCTTGCTCAGGCATTCTGCGGAGGCGAGTGCTACTTTCTTTTCAAAATCGGCCTTTTTTTGTGCTTCGGAGCGGCGGTTGTTCCATGTGGCCAGCGACTGTCCGATCAGGTCCATGGCATTTTCTTCAAAAACGCCGGTGGGAATGCCGCGGGAATCCCGAACGATATGTCCCCCGATGGGATCTGGGGTTTCCCGTGAAATGCCGGCAAGTTGCATGGCTTTGGCATTGGCGATCAGGCCGTGCCCGCTGGCGTGGTACAACACCACAGGGTGGCCCGGGGCGGCAGCGCTCAGCAGGTCGTGGTACGGGTAGCCGCTCACCGTCCGGTCGGGTGCGGTATCCCATTTTTCCTGGTGCCATCCCCAGCCCTCTATCCAGTCGCCAGCGGGTACGGACTTCGCCTTTTCGGCCACGAGCCCGACTATTTCCTGCCAACTTTTGGTGGGCATCAGGTTCAGGTTGATCAGGCTGGCGCCCAGTCCTTCAAAGTGACCATGGCCTTCAATAAACCCGGGCATGGTAAAAGCACCTTGTAAATCAATGATTTCTGTTTTGTCAATTGCGTACCGGCGCATTTCCGCATCGGTTCCGACAGCGAGAATACGATCACCGGCCACCGCTACGGCCGTTGCCGAAGGGTGCAGGCTGTCGGCGGTAAAAAATACGCCGTTCAGCAAAAGCAGGTCGGCCTTTGTGTCGGTTTTGGAGGGCGCCGGCTGCGAACAGGCCGCGAGCAGAGCGAGCGCGATTGCAACAAAGAGGGTTGATTTGTGTATCATATTGTTAGGTTCAAATGTTTTTTATACCGCGCCAAAAATAAGCGCTTCAAGCGGGCGTTCCTGCGAAGATATATTGTTGCAAAGTTTGTTGACCCGAACAACATCAAAACGGGCTAACTTCGTGCTTTCATCATAACTACCTTCAAACCAACTAATCGTACCAAACCGCTCTAAACGGACTAAACATACATGGATAAGATAAAAATTCTTTGGGCTGACGACGAAATCGATCTGCTGAAACCCCACATCCTTTTTCTGCAAAACAAAGGTTATGAGGTCGTTACGGCTTCCAACGGCCACGACACTGTTGAAATTTACGAGGAGCAAGCCGCACAAATCGACGTGGTTTTCCTCGACGAAAGTATGCCCGGCCTAACCGGACTGGAAGTGTTGCCGCGCATCAAGGAGATCAATCCGGCCGTGCCAGTCGTGATGATCACCAAAAACGAGGCGGAACACGTGATGGAAGAAGCCATCGGATCACAAATATCCGATTACCTCATCAAACCGGTGCACCCCAACCAGATCCTGCTGACGCTCAAAAAAATTCTGGACAACAAACGCCTCGTGAGTGAAAAAACGGCAATGGACTACCAACAGGAGTTCCGCCAGATTTTTATGCAGATCACCGGCGGACTCGACCACGTGGAATGGGTGGAGGCTTACCGGAAAATTGTCAATTGGGAACTGAAAGTGGATGCCAACCAGGCCAGCGGCGTGACCGATATCCTCGCCCAGCAAAAAGAGCAGGCCAACACGGAGTTTTCAAAATTTGTGGTAAAAAACTACTTCGACTGGGTGGATAAAAATAAGGAAGTCGGCCCGATTATGTCGCACTCCATGATGCGCAAGCACATTTTTCCACACATTGGCAACGGCACTCCGACCATCATGGTACTGCTCGACAACCTGCGTTACGACCAGTGGAAAACCATCGAACCGATCATCAATGAACAATTTCGGACGGAAAACGAAGGTTATTTTTTCAGTATTTTGCCTACCGCAACACAATACAGCCGCAACTCCATTTTTGCCGGTATGATGCCGATCGACATTGAAACGGCATTCCCGGATAAATGGAAAAACGATACGGATGAGGGCGGCAAAAACCTGGCGGAAGACTTTTTTCTGGGCAAACAAATCGACCGCATTTTCAGGAAAGGTATCAAGTGGGATTATACGAAGGTCACCAATGTCAGCCACGGCAAGGACCTGAACGACAATATCCTGCACTACATGAACAACGACCTTACGGTGATCGTGTACAACTTCATCGATATGCTGTCGCATGCCCGCACGGAAATGGAAGTGCTGAAAGAACTCGCCGGCGACGAACGCGCTTACCGCTCGCTCACACGCTCCTGGTTCCTGCACAGTCCGCTCTGGACGGCCCTGCAAAAGCTGGAAGGCCGTGATGTGCAACTGTTCATTACCACCGACCACGGCACTATCCGGGTGCAAAGCCCTTCCAAAGTAGTCGGCGACCGCGAAACGACAACCAACCTGCGCTACAAAGTCGGCCGCAACCTGCAATACGACCCCCGCGACGTGCTGGTAGTGAAAGACCCCAAACAGGCAGGCCTGCCGCGCCCGAATATCAGCAGTACCTTTATTTTTGCAAAAGAAGACTACTTCTTCCTGTACCCGAACAATTACAACCACTTCAACAATTACTACCGCAATACTTTCCAACATGGCGGGATCAGTCTGGAGGAGATGATTTGTCCGGTGGTGCGGCTGAGAAGTAAGTGAGAAGTAAGTGAGACGTGAGACGTGAGACGTGAGACGTGAGACGTGAGACGTGAGACGTGAGACGTGAGACGTGAGACGTGAGACGTGAGACGTGAGACGTGAGACGTGAGAATCCCTCTTGGCTTTGTGGTGAAATCTGCTTTGATTTTTCAGGCCTTGAAGATATCGCAATTTATCGCGCTCACAGCCTTAAATTAAACATAAGTGATTAACATTCAATTATTTAAAAAGCAAAATAGCGCCATTCCTACCAACCTTTGAGCGAAGCCTCTCTCACTTCTCACCTCTCACTTCTCACCTCTATCATGCTTTACCATCTCGAAGACATCGCCCCCTTCGAAATCTCCCGTGGATTCACGGCACGATTTATCCATACCGAAACGATGACGATTGCCTTCGTCGACGTGGAAGCGGGCGCCGATCTGCCGCAACATGCGCACATGAACGAACAGGTAACCAACCTGCTGGAAGGCGAATTCGAGTTCAACCTAGGTGGCGAAGTCATGTTGCTCCGGCCGGGTCAAAGCGTGGTGATCCCTTCCAATGTGCCGCATTCGGGGCGGGCCATCACTTTTTGCCGGCTGCTGGATGTGTTTAGTCCGGTCAGGGAGGACTTTAAAAGCGGGCAGGTGGCGTATGCAAAAAAGTAAAAATAGATTTTCCAAATTTTCAGGTATTTGACTGATAACGAATCACTTACACTCAAATACCCGTATCCGGAAACTTAAATGACAATAGAATGAGTGATACCAGCGGCTACAAGTCCGTCTTCCTCGGCAAACAACTGAAAGTCAATTTGCCTCAATGCGGTCCATCCGGGAAAAGCGACCTGGCCAGGCTCAATGGAGGCCGTTCCTACATCCTCCGCTACCCGCACCACAGCGTAGTGTTGAGCAAAAAAAGGAAGTTCCCCTGGTTTACAGCGGTCAATATCGACGGCGCCACGTTCCAGCAGATCAACCGGGATTCTCTTTTCCCCGATGGAAGAGACCATTGGGAAGTGGACCGGCGTGCGCAACAGTTTCAGTGGGGACCCGAATTGTATACGGTGCAGCACAGCGATTTTGACCGGGGGCACCTGGTGAAACGGGAAGACCCGCAATGGGGAAAGGATACACAAAGCGCCATCGCCGCAGCCCGCTCTACATTTTCCTATGCCAACTGCGTGCCGCAGGTTGCCGATTTGAACCAGCGCGAATGGCGCAGCCTGGAGGATT
>JADLCC010000263.1 GCA_020847425.1 Saprospiraceae bacterium | reverse complement strand
GATATACCCAGTCGAAATAGTGATCCGGGAATTGTCCTAGCGCTGCTATACTTTTTTGGCGGTGCAGGCGGACCTTTCCAGCGGATATTTCGGGCGCAAAACGCTGCCGCACCAGCTCCAGGTTTGTTGTGCCTGTTGTTCCATCCCAGCTATCTATGAGGTGTAAAACAACCGGATCGGTCGTGTTCAGTATTTTTTGACTAAAATCTCCTTTGAACACACCGATTTCGGCTACTACAGCCTGCCGGGGCAGGTTTTCCAGCAGTTGATCCCGGTTTATCAGGGTTTTTAATTCGGATACATGAACGGCCTCCAATTCCACGTAAGGAATTTTTCCGCTCTGGCGGGTTCTCCAATGTTGCAACGCATTCAAAATGAGGCGTTTCAACATGGTTATTCGGCTATTTTCAGGCTCAGATCCAGGGGCTGTGCGGAATGCGTCAGGGCGCCGGCGGAAATAAAATCCACACCTGTTTGCGCATATTTTCGCACATTATACAAAGTGACGCCGCCGCTCGCTTCGGTTTCAAAACGCTCGCCCACCATAGCTACTGCTTCGGCGAGGATCGGAATCTCAAAATTATCGAACATGATCCGCGTGATGCCGCCGATCTGGAGCACTTCTTCTACTTCTACCAGGTTGCGCACTTCGACGGTGATACCCAGTTGAAGGCCTTTTTCTTTCTGGTAGGCATGTGCGCGTTCGATAGCATTGCGGACGCCGCCTGCCGCGTCGACATGGTTGTCTTTGATCATCATCCAGTCGTACAGGCCCCAGCGGTAATTTTCGCAACCACCGATTTTGACCGCCCATTTTTCGAGAAAACGAATAAGCGGCGTTGTTTTCCGGGTATCCAGCACTTTTACGGGCAGGTCGCCCACCTCAAAAGCGAAACGACTACTTAGGGTAGCGATACCGCTCATGCGCTGCATGGAATTGAGCACCAGTCGTTCGGCTTGCAGCAATGCGCGGGAATTGCCCTCTACTTCGAAAGCAACCTGGCCGAAAAGTACATCCGTGCCATCGGGTTTGTGGACCGTAATGGTCGAACTGGGATCGATGTGCTTAAAAATTTGCTGGGCCAGTTCCACGCCTGCAATTACGCCGTAATCTTTAACTTTTAAAACTGCCCGGTTGCGTTTGTCGGCCGGAATGGTAGCCAGTGAGGTGTGGTCTCCTTCGTGAATATCTTCGAATAAACCGGCTACGATGAAGTCCTGAATCTGTTGATCGGTAATTTGTACTGGTCGCATTATGTTTGATAACTTTGATACGATGAAGGGGCTGATTGGAGTATTTTCTTTAAACTGATTTCCATTTGATATTGCATCCGCCTGAAGCGCGTTGCATGGTTGCCACCGGCTGGTTGGACAAAACGGCGTCCAGCGCTGCCCGGAGGTCTTCTCCCGTGCTCGGAATCGGATTCCGTTTAGGCCGGCTGGGGTCGAGTTGTCCGCGGTACACCAGTTTGCGCTGTTCGTCAAAAACGTAAAAATCAGGGGTGCAGGCGGCGTCATAAGCCCGTGCGACGGCCTGGGTTTCGTCGTAAAGGTAAGGAAATGTATAACCTGTAGCGCGGGCGTGTTCGGGCATTTTATCCGGACCGTCTTCCGGGTAGTTGTCCGCATCGTTGCTGTTGATACCAATAAATGCAACACCGCGTGGCTGATAATCGGAAACGACCCTTACAATCTCCGGATTGACGTAGAGCACATACGGGCAGTGGTTGCAGAGGAACATGACCACCGTTGCGCGACCGGCCGGCACATCGCTGAGCCGCAGCATTCGGCCGGTTGCCGGATCGGGAAGTGCAAAATCCGGGGCGACGGTGCCCAGGGGAATCATGTTGGATTCGGTGTAAGCCATTCTTAGAAGAGGTTTGATGGTTTGAAGGGTTTGATGGTTCGCTTTCCGGCATCTGTTAGCAGGCGTTCTAAACCAAACCATCAAACCCTTCAAACGATCAAACCATATTTATTTACAATTTTCATTTATCCCAGCCACGTAATATTGCACGATGCCTATTTCCGCGGCAAGTTCTGCGCCTTTAAATCCTTTAATGTCATTATCCGTGATGGTTTTCCGGTATTCTTCCAAAAAAGGTTTGCTCAGGGGGCTGTATGACCAATGCCATTTTTCTTCGTGGTAACCTTGTGTGCGACCTGCTGTGTAGGGTTGGCAAAAACCGTATTCGTGGGCATGTTCATTCAGCCATTCGTATACTTTCCGGTATTTTCCTCCGGTTTCAAAAGTCGCATTGTTCAGGTCGTTCAAATCAATGTCGCTGCCCCAATGGTGGCGCGAGGAACCGGGCATGGATGAAAACTCCAGGATTTTGAGCGCGCGGTCTTTCGGTAGCGGGGCCGATTTAGCAAACCGTTCCCATTTTCCTTCCCAGATGTTTTTCTGTTGCCCAAAATTGCGCGTGGAAGAGATGATTTTGAGCGAAATATCTTCTTTTTGCGCGGCTTCCCACATTTTTTTGAAAGCTTCAAAACTTTCTTTGCGGAGCATCATGCCGGGCCGATCGGTATAAGGTTTACCTACTTTTACAAAGTCGGGGTGGACTGCCGGGTCAAACTTGCCGAGCAAATAATCGACGCCAGCGCCTGGCTGCGCTGCATTTGCCGGAACTGCTTGTGTCGTGCCGCTGGGTGCGCCGGTTTCCCCTATTGGTCGGTCGGTTCCCTGGCACGCTTGTATTAAAAGGCTGAAAGCCCAAAAAAAGATATACATCGTGTATTTCACTGCGTTGCTTGAAATGCTTCTGAAATTATGGACGCTCGGCACTTTCTATGATTTTTATCAAGGCTGTTTTGGTTTGTGTGCCTGCTTCGCTCCAGAGCAATTGCCCGTTTTTATACAACATAAAAGTGGGCACACCCATCACTTTCATTTGCACGGCCAGGTCGGTATTTTTGTCCACATCAATTTTGACGATGCGCACTTTGTCACCCAGTTCCGCTTTTATTTCATCTAAAATGGGCGCCATAGCCCGGCAAGGGCCGCACCAGGGTGCCCAGAAGTCGATCAAAACGGGCGTTTCCGATTGGATAATTTGATCAAAAGAAGATTTCATATCAAAATTGCTTTTAAAAAGAACCCCAAAGCGGGCGCAAGATAGGGCTATTGTTATTACCCACACTACTGGACATTTTTGTACGCTGGAACGCGGTTCCGGCAATGCTTGGCATTTCCGATGCCGGAACAGCGTTCCAGCGTACCGGTTTTTACCCAGGCTCAAAATGTCCAGTAGTGTGGTTATTACCTGCCCTAAAGCGGTTGAATACATATGGCAGGGAGCGTTCCGGCTATTTTTATCCGGATGCTTCTGAAGTCGTTCGATTTTTGACCACCGAATCTATTTTTCCACCTTTCTGTCCACCCTCCGGGTCAAAAATCCATTTTTTATGAAAAACGTTCGATTCCCCTTACTTGTTCTGTCGCTCTTTCTTACGTTGCCCTTGATGGCCCAAAAAGAAGAAAAAAGTGAAAAAGCCATCAAAGCCGTAATCCAGCAGTTTTTTGAAGGACTGGAAAAAGGCGATACGACATTGCTGAAAAGTACCTGCACCAGCCAACCCGTTTTCCAAACCTACATGGCTGACCGGGACGGCAAATGGCAGGTTTTTACCGAAGATTTTAATGAGTTTGTGGCCTTCGTCGGAACGCCGACCAAGGATAAATACAGGGAACAAATCGAATTTGATGCCATAATGAGCGAGCAGGCGCTGGCCAGCGTCTGGACACCCTACAAGTTTTATTTCAATGGTAAAATATCGCACTGCGGTACCAATTCCTTCCAGTTGGTGAAAATGGATGACGGCTGGAAAATCCAGTATATCCTGGATACCCGCCGAAAAGGGTGTAAGTAATTCAGGGCACACGGATGAAAGGGATGAGACACGGATTTTCAGGATTTTATCAGAATCCGTGTCTCATCCCTTACATCCGTGTGCCATTTGTTGCTTCCAACTTAGGTTAATTATTACATGGACTCATCATCCTGCCGTAATTTTGCATCTTTTCGTTGCTATCGGCGATTTGAATATTATCAATGGTTACTACCTGATGATGAGGATTTTATACATTATTTTAGGACTAATTTTCCATTACATGGCCTGGGCGGGACCCACGCCTGAGCCCGTAGTAGCCTATGGTGTGGAAGTGCAACCGGCCAATGTAAGTTGTGCCGGAATGAACGACGGTTCTTTTCGGGTGACACTGGTTTCCAACGGCGCGGTGATTGTTTATGAATGGTCGAGTGTAGCCCCCGGTACGCTCAGTGGGATAGGTACCTTGAGCACCAACAGTCCTTCGGATTTGCTGGACAGTCTGCCACCCGGCGATTACCTTTTCCGGGTGCTCAACTTTAACGGCGTGGATACCACTTTTGGGGCCTCGATAGTTGAACCGCCACCGCTTGGAGGTTATGTAAAGATATTGTCCGATTATTCGGGTTACGATGTAGCGTGTTTTGAAGGCCCCGGAACCGGTATTGTCCGGGCGGAAATAAGCGGAGGTGTCCAGGGTTATTCCTATGTATGGTCGAACGGCTCGAATGGCTCTGTTGCTTTAGATTATCCTCCCGGTCAGCACGATGTACGTGTTTTTGATGGAAACGGGTGTTACATCGATATGGTGTTTGCGCTCGATGCGCCGCCGCCGCTTTCCGCAGAAATTGTGTCCAAAACAGAGACTTGCCTGGGGCAGGGCTCCGGTTTAATCAGCGTTTTGACAGTAGGTGGCGGCGTTGGGCCTTATACTATGGTGAACGGAAATCTGGAAACCATCGGCTACGCTGCCGCATGGGATAGCCTTTCTGTGGGTGTTTACGCTATTAAGGTCGAAGACAGCAACGGGTGTATGATCGAAGAGATGGTGGAACTATCGGACGGGCCCGCATTTTTTTGCAGCGCAGGCCCCGATACGACGGTTTTTTCCGGTGATACCCTGCAATTGTCGCTTCAGAGCGACCGGCCTTTGGTCGCCGTATCGTGGTCGCCCGCCAGGGATTTTGTGTATGACACTTTGAGCGGGATCACCCGTTTTTTCCCATTTAGCACTTCCGATTATATGGTTCAGGTGCAGGATGAAAACGGCTGCCATGGTATGGACACTGTACGCATAGCGGTACAGCGCAACCGTTCCCTGTATTTTCCGAATGTTTTTGCGCCCGACGGAAACAACCCTGAAAATCAATTTTTCAGCATTTATGGCGACGCCGGCGTTCATTCGGTTACGTCGCTGCGTATTTTCGATCGTTTCGGCCGGATCTGGTTCGATCAAACTGATATACCCGTCAATGCACCGGATACGGGCTGGCGGGGTGATGCGGCGGGTGAACGGGCTGCTCCGGGTGTATATTTCTGGCAGGCTGTCGTGCTTTTTACAGACGAACGGGTAGAAATTTTTCAGGGAGATGTGACTTTGGTCCGATAAAATTTGCAATAATGCGTAAAAATGTGCCTATTTTCACGCCGATGTCTATGCATCTGTAGATGAACCTTGAAAATCCGGGTAACCCAACCTTACGAATCATGGCATATCTTTGCAGCATGAAAAGTTTGACCTCTTTCCTACTGTGCGGCTTTTTTATTGGAATAATAAACGCGCAACCCGTTACGCTCCGCCCCATCACGCTGAGCGAAAGTTTGAACCTTGCGATTGACAACAGCGCACAACTGCACAAAGCCCGGCTCGACCGCCAGGGAATCGAAAAGCGCCTGCTGGAAGGCAGAAGTGCCGCATACCCACAAATCAGTATGGGGCTCGGTATGGATTACCAGCCGTTTTTGCCTACACAGATCTTACCGGGCGAGCCATTTGGAATGGCTGACAATACTTACCTGCCGGTACAGATCGGCCGGCCCTGGCAACTGACAGGTTCCATAAATGTGCAGCAGCAACTTTTCAACGAATCGCTGAGAAGGGGTATTCCAGCCGTCAATGTTTCCAGAAATATTTACGATCTCCTGATTACGCGCTCGGAAGAAGACGTGATTTTTACCACAGCAACCATTTTTTACCAGACTTTACAAACAGAACAGCTCCTGCGGGCTATGAATGCCAATCTGGACAAACTGGATGCCCTGCAACGGATGGCAGAATTGCAACTGGCCAATGGATACGCGATACCTACGGACGTCAAACGGATACAGGTAGCCCACACCAACCTGGAAACACAACGCCAGAATTTATTCACAGCCATCAGCGGGCTGCGTCAAACGCTTCAATTTCTTTGCGGAGTTCCTTTCGAAGAAGCCTTTGATCCCATGGAAGAAATGTCGGCCCCGGCAGCAGACTCTGCCCGCTGGCAGGTTTTGGCCCTGGAGCCCGAAACCACTACAGAGTACCGCCTTTTGTTACACCAGGTAGAATTGAACCGGATTCAATTGAGCAGCCTGCGGGCGGAAAACCTGCCAAGTTTTAGTGCCTATGCCAGCGCTTTCACCCAGACTTTCCGTGCAGACGCCAATTTTTTTGATATTGAACGGCGCTGGTACGGCGCTGTCGCTTTCGGCTTGAAAATGCATGTGCCCATTTTTGACGGTTTCCGCCGGTTACACAAATCGGGGTACCTGTCTATCGAAGGACAAAAACTTGCCGAAGATCGCCGCCAGCTGAGCAGCGCAAAAGAACTGGAATTCAGACAGGCCCGCGATCAGTTGCAAAATGCGCTGCGCGCACTGCGTACCCAGACGGATAATGTCGGCCTCGCCAGAGAAATCACCGACAAACTCATGCTGCAATACAAAGAAGGCGTGGTGCCGTTGACCGACCTGCTCAATGCCCAAACAGCCCTTTCCGAAGCAGAAACCAACTACTGGCAACAAGTATTCAGTTATAAACTGGCCGTATTAAAACTGCT
>JADLCC010000262.1 GCA_020847425.1 Saprospiraceae bacterium | reverse complement strand
GAACTCGACTGGGAATCGGATGGAAAGGCATATTTTTATGAAACGACCTTTATTGTGACCAACGCCTGATTTTCAACAAGATATGCTAACGCCCTTGTTACTCGGACTTGCCGGTAGCCTCCACTGTATTGGGATGTGCGGGCCGCTGATCCTGGCGATTCCCCTGCCGGCAGCGGAGCGGCGAGCGGTTATGCTGCAGATGCTGGTGTATCACTCCGGTCGTATACTGACATATTCAGCGTTAGGCGTACTTTTTGGATTATTGGGCAAAGGGATAGCGATTGCCGGTTTTCAACAGATTATATCGGTGGCGGCAGGTTTTTTCATCGTGGCAATGGCGTTTGTAGCGTGGCGTTTTGAAAAACTGGTGACAGCACTACCCGGATTCGGGGCATTTACCCGGTCCATTCAACTACGGATGGGAAAATTGATCAACAGCCACCCCGGCGGCGCTACTTTTTCATTGGGACTGCTCAATGGCCTGCTGCCTTGCGGCATGGTTTACGCGGCGCTTGCAGGCGCTATCTCTACCACAAATAGCATGGAAGGGGGCATTTTTATGGCTTTGTTCGGCCTGGGCACATTACCACTTCTACTCACCGTTACCGTTGCGGGGCGTTCTTTCAGTCATACCATTCGCAAAAAAATGAAGGTAGTGCAACCGATCCTGCTTACCTTGGCCGGCTTGTTATTAATCCAGCGCGGACTACACGTCGACCTGTCACTTTTTGAATCTGCCGTACCTAAAGCTGGATATGAATGCCATTGAATAAAAGGCAATTTTAACAAAAGGCAAAGGGCAAAAACTGCATCTGTGCCGACCTTTAAATTGCCTTTTGCTTTTTGCCTTTTTTTAATTGCCGCGCCATGCCTTCACCACTTTCGCTCATTCCTGAACATCCGGGTATCCATGCAGGAATAACGTTATTCCTCAAACGCGACGACCTGCTGCATCCAACCATCCAGGGAAATAAGTGGCGCAAACTCGAACCGGTTATCCGGTTGATGCAACAGGAACAACAACATGGCATTCTTACATTTGGCGGTCCTTTTTCCAATCATATACACGCTGTTGCAGCGGCAGGCAAGGCATACCGGTTCCCAACTGTTGCAATTATCCGCGGCTTGTCAGCGGATTTTTCCAACCCTACCATGTCTTATGCCCATTCCTGTGGCATGCAATTGATTCCGGTCACCAAGCAGGACTATGACGCCGGTATGGAAAGCGCTGTACTTCGCCAGATTATCGAGCCTTTTGCCGGTTATTTCCATCTTCCCGAAGGAGGCGCTACCGTAGAGGCCATAAAGAGTTGTGCCGTTATTGCGACTGAAATCATCGCACAGACACCACAAGCAGTGCATGAAAACCGATTTGTGGCACTTCCTGCCGGGACGGGTACTACGGCTGCCGGTGTTATCGGAGGGCTTGGCAGATCCGGCAAAGCCATCGTATTTCCCGCTGCCCCACACGGAGTGAGCGAAAGGATCATCCAGTCTCAAATAGCAACGGTTTTTAGCGATGACATACCTGATTTTGAATTCAGAACCGATTTTATTTTTGGTGAATTTGCTTCTTTTTACCCGGAATTGATCGAGTTTGTACGGGTATTTTTATCACAAACCGGCATCCTGCTCGACCCGATTTACACCGCAAAAATGATGTGGGGCGTTTTTGAAATGCTGGAACACGGAATATTCCCCGACGGGAGTGTCATCACTGCTGTTCATACCGGCGGGCTTCAGGGCTGGGATGGATTCAGGCAGCGATTCGGCGTCGACATTTACCAGTCATCGTTATGAAAAAAGAAGATATCCCTTCCATCTTACGCCACCACTTCCCAACACTCAACCATCCTGCACTGAGTGAATCCATCAGCGAAAAAGCAGTGTTGCTGACCGTTCCTGCCGGAAAAATCCTGATGCATTCCGGCGATCAGATTCAACTTATCCCGCTCGTCATCAAAGGATCCATCAAAGTAGTAAGGGCCGATGAGACGGGCCACGAAGTGTTGTTGTATTATATTCATCCGGGTGAGAGTTGCGCCCTCACCTTGTCTTCCGCCCTGAAACAGGAAAAAAGCCGGGTGAAGGCCATTACACAACAGGTGACCGACATCATTGGTATTCCAAGTGAACTGGCTTATGCATTGGGCAGAAAATATCCGGGATGGTTCGATTTTGTGCTGGATGCCTATGCCAACCGCTTTCAGGAACTGCTTGACATGGTGGATGAAATCAGTTTTTCCAGTCTCGATCAGCGTCTGCTGAAATACCTTAAGGAAAAGTCCGCGTTGCTGAACACCCTGGTTTTGCATCTTTCTCACCAGGAAATTGCCGACGACCTGGGTACTGCCCGCGCAGTTGCTTCCCGTCTGTTGAAACAAATGGAACACCGGGGCATGATTCAACTTTTGCGCGGAAGAATCAGGATTTTGTCACTTGTGCTACCTGAGTAGCACAGGCTCACGGCGAAACAGGCGAATTTTGTAGCATCAAAAGCATCTAATGTTTCGCATCCAATCTAAATGGGCAAAGTTGATTGTTGTTTGTCTGTTGTGCCTCGGCGCCGCAGCACTAATCGCCTGCCTGATCCAACTTTTTAACGCTTAAACTTAATTCTGCCATGAAAAAAAATATGGGTTCCACCGACAAAATTGTCCGTATCGTGCTTGCGCTGGTTTTTGCAGCACTCTATTTCACAGGTACTGTCACCGGATTGGCCGGCACCATTTTGCTGGTACTGGGCGGCGTATTTGTACTGACCAGCCTGATCAGTTTTTGCCCCTTGTATGCTATTGTGGGTTTATCCACCTGCCCCATGCCGGAGCGGAAATAAAAATGGCTAGCCATCAAGGCCGGTCTGACATAAACTTGCGCAGGTTACTCATTGCAGTATCCTGCACTTTTTTTTGGAAAAAGGAGGTCCAGCCCAATAATAAACCCGTAAAACCCAGCGCCTGTCCGGCCCAGCGGTGAAAATTGAAGGTATCCGTATGCGCCCAGATTTTACCGTCCCGGAAAAGGAACTCGGCATGAATGACATTGTGCACTTTTCGGGCAGTCTGGGAAAAGGAATACCGGGCTTCCCAATCGGCGGAACCGTGATGATCATCGGCCATAACATTGGAAAACGTCACTTCCAGGTCTTTCCCGCGTGTACAAAGCATTTGCCACATAGCGGGAACCTCTGCTTCTTTCAGGTCGAAAGCCTGGTCGATGAAGGTCGCATCGGGGTGGTAACATTCGCCCATGGCGCGGTAATCTTTTCGGGCAAAAGCCTCATAAAAGGTTTGAATCAGCAATTGGTTCGGGTGCATAGTCGAGTGGTTTGAGGGGCTAAGATCGGATTTTTGAGGAAAAGTTGAGATTGTTAATTGTTGAGATTGTTGAGGGTGGTAATTCAAGGCTGGAGTTACCACCCTCAACAATCTCAACCCTCAACAATCTCAACAATTAACAATCAACCCTCCCCTTCAACGCCATCCTGTTAATTTTCCCCGTATCATTTTTGGGCAATGCATCAATAAAAACCACACTTTTCGGGATTTTGAAACGGGCGAGTCGCGCAGAACAAAATTCCAGCAATGCCGCTTCCGTCAATTGACAGCCGCCACGCAACACGACAAATGCCCGGCCTGCTTCACCCCATTTTTCATCGGGTATGGATACTACGATAGCTTCGGCCACATCAGGGTGGGTTATGATAACGCGTTCAATTTCAGCAGGATAGATATTTTCACCACCGGAAATAAACATGTTTTTGATACGGTCGACCACATAGATGTATTGCTCTTCATCCTGTCGAACCAGGTCGCCGGTATGAAACCACCCACCTTCCAGGGCTTTTTGTGTGGCATGTCGGTTGCGCCAGTAACCGGGTGTTACCATCGGGCCACGCAACAGCAATTCACCGGGCTGATTCGGCGTGCATTCCCGGTTCTGCTCGTCTACAATTTTGATTTCCACATAAAAATTGGGGCGACCGATGGACCCGCGTTTACGCACTGCAT
>JADLCC010000261.1 GCA_020847425.1 Saprospiraceae bacterium | reverse complement strand
TGTCCAGTTTGTCCACTTTGTAGCCTGCCTCTTGTGCGGCAAAAAGCGCCCTGGCTACATACAACGTCATCCAGGTATTGGGCTTGCCATTGGCCCACCAGCCCCAGGAACCGTCGGCCAACTGGGCATTTGCCAGCCTTTTCAGGCAGACTTTGATGTCTTTTTCAAATAGAAAAGGCTGATTCCGCCGGCTTTTTATTTTTTTCAAAGACAGCAGCCCGATCAGCCGGCTGGAGGTTTGTTCATTGCAGCCGTATGGGTAATGGTGCAGGTATTCCACGTCCTCTAGCAGCAGGTCGAGCGGACTGTTGTCAGCGTGCAGGGTAATCGCGTGCGGGCCCGCCGGGAAAGTAATCCTGCAAGTTGTATCGCGTTCGAGCAGCAGGAATTGCCCCTCTGTTTCCAGTGTTCCGACCGGCAAAACGGGTATGTTCCGCTGTTCGCCATCGCTCAACTGGCCGCTGCGCATGTCATAACTTACAAAAGCGCTGTCCCGGTCGGCAGGTATATCCAGTGAAACATACTCCGCTTTACCATGCAGGATGCGGCTTTTATTTTCACTTAATACCTTGTTATTCAACAGGAAACGGGTAGCGATACTGACCGAATCCGCTCCGTGGTTGGTTATCCGCCCCGCCACATCAAACTGGTCGCCCGCAATGGCGAATCGGGGCACGGCCAGTTGCGCCGTCAAGGGTTTCGAGGCGCGGGTCCGGGTTGTACCAACGCCTGCGCGGCCTTTTTGATCCGTTGCAATGGCGTAGGCATTCCAGGTAGTCAGGTCGTCGGGGATGGTCGCCTGAAAAACGGCTTCTCCCTTCATATCGGTTACCAGATGGGGTTGCCA
The DNA here is from genome assembly GCA_020847425.1 of Saprospiraceae bacterium. Taxonomy (GTDB): domain Bacteria; phylum Bacteroidota; class Bacteroidia; order Chitinophagales; family Saprospiraceae; genus M3007. The sequence goes on along the minus strand of JADLCC010000261.1, from coordinate 11,464 downwards.
GTAGGCGTAGTCGCGGAACTTGGAGCGCATTTGTGCGCCACCGCTTATTTGATCCAGGCCCTGTATAGGCGGAATAGCGCCGGAAACCCGGATACCATCGATGTAATATTCAGTTCCATTGGAACGGGAGCCTTTGATGCTGACCGCTCCGCCATCGATATATGTGACGCCGGCGACATTACCGGCTAAAATGGCATTGACGCTCCGCGTGGGCATGGAAGATATCGTATGAATCGCTTCAATCGAGGCTTTCTCCCTGGTCATGCCCAGAGCAGTAATAACTACCTCCTGCAAATTTTCCGATGCCCCCATCACTACATTGTAAAAACCTATCTGATTACTTTCTACCCGAATTCCCGAATTGCGCTGTATCCGGTAACCAGTGTAACTGACTTCTATTGTATAATCGCCGGGGGCTACTTCTATCCGGTAGTTGCCGTCCACATCCGTTATGCCGCCCCTGATCAACTCGGAACCCTGCATCACTTTTACCGTTGCACCGATCAGCCCTTCTCCCGTGTCATCAGTTATTTTTCCTTCAATGACGGTGCCGTAGCCCCACCCGGACGGCTTGGGCCTATAATAGATTTCAGGTTTGTTTTGATCTGATTTTGAATCATTTATCAAGATATGCTGGAATACGCTATCAAACTGTTCAGCGGGCAATGCCTGCCGGAAAGTCAAATCTGAGAGGTTCAGGTAAAGCAAGGTATCGCGTCGGATTTGGATAACCTTTTCAGCCAAACTGCCTTTTTGGGTATATAAAACAAGTTGATACTTGCCGGGCGCCAATCCATGCCAGGTACCCGTTCCGGGGGCATACAAATTGGTTGTCGTATCGTTGCGTAAAACGATGCTTTTCAGCATGGTATCTCTTTGAAAAAAATTCAGCGCTAAGGAACCGGCGCCTGGTTTGTCCACACCCGGCGATTGAAAATTATATACCGGGGCGCCGCGCTGAATCATGTGGAGTCCGATGGCCCAATCATGGATCGGCTTCAGGGCTACGGTTCGGGGCAGGCGCCCCAGTCCCGAAGGCCATTTGCTGGCATACAGCCGTTCGCGCTGCGGCAGGATGTCGTACTCAAAGCCCGAATCAAACTGGAAACGGGATACAAAACGCCCGGACGACAACGCATTGATATTGGCATTTGGCGAAAAAGGCCCAAGGATATGAAACGGACTGCGCCTGGTATAGACGATATGAATATTCGTTGCCGATTCCCAGAAATACCGCAGCCCTCCATAAGGCGCATCCCGGAGCAACAGCATGGATTTTTGCAGGTACAATTGTTCGTATGCATTGAGGCTGTCGGGCCGAGGCTCCCTGCGGATACGGGTGTGTTGCAGGGCGCTGTGCTGTGCCCGGAGCGGGGCAGGTTTGGCGCTCCAACCGTCGCTATAAAAAGCGAAAGTCAGTTTTTTGCCTTTTTCCAGGTAAACGCTGTCGAGCGTGTACTCGCCCGTTCGCGCCCTGATCCGGATCGAATTGTAGCCATATTCGCCGTAAAAACTATAGGGTTGGTTGTCTGTACTGCCGTAATAGTAGACCAGTTCTTTATTGACCCAGATCATGTAAATGGGTTGCGACTGAAAATTTTCCATTACAAAAGGCGCGAATTGCGGCCGCTGGAAATAAAAAGAATCGGTAGGCCCGGGCAGGTCGGGTAACGCCCCCGGGGCAGGATTGTTGGGCATGTTTTTCATGCGGGAAAAAGCACCGGGGTAAATATCCGTTGTATAGGCAAACCCCGCCTGTCCTTTCCCATTTGTCTGCGTATGCAACGCACGCAGCCGGTAGTACATTATGGTATCCAGGTGCAGCCGTTTATACCATTTTTCCGTAAGCGGTATCGTGTATTTGCTATCCTCTAACACATTGATATCGAAAGGACTGTACAACAAGGGGCCGGGCTTGTTTTTGTATTGTACGCTGGGGTTGTTATATGGTTTTAGATCGCCGAACAAGGAATTGTAGGCGCCGGCAGTGAGGTTTACGCCCGCTGCAGGCTGCTCCTTCTGGTCGATCACCTTCACTTTCACCTGCACCTGCGCTCCGGGCAGCACTTGTTCCGGTTGGTCGATGGTGATATCGAGTTGTTTGCCATAAAAAGGAACCGATGCAGACAATTCCTCATCTTCGCCGGCCCATATAAAATTGTATCGGACCGAATAGGAACTGCCTTCCCGGTCCAAAAACTGGCCCGTCCAAATAGAATCTTCGGTCATTCCTTTTGCGTACTCGTTTTTTCCGCTCCATATCCGGTATTGAATGGGAATCCGGTGCGGATTTCGCAACAGGAACAGCACCGTGTCAGCCAGCCGAAACGCCGAATTGCTCACCTGATGGCCCGCCAGTTTTTCATCGTCCAGATCGACATAAAGATTTTCAGTCCCCGAACTTACGAGATAGGAACTGGCCTCGGGTTTTACACGCGCCCGGTAAGGAAGTGTGATGGTGTCTTGCCGGGGGGGCAGGTTTGGAAAAGATTCCTCGAAAAGCACCGGAAGCGCCTTTTCGGGTTTGTTTTTCCAATCTACCAGAATCCAGCCTTTTTCAATCCTCGATTCCAGTTGTTTGGCCTGGCGGTCAACCGTGCTGTGCAGGTCCATTTTTTGCAACTCGCCGGCGCTGTTGGTTACATACAAGGTAGCGGTTATGTTGAACTGCGCAGCCGGCAGCAAGTGTTCCGGCAGACGGATATCCGTTTCCCCAGCCGCCGCAATAGCGCCTTCCGTGTACCACAAGGTATCGGGAAACAGCACTTCTGCCAGATAATAGGCTTGAGGATAACTGGGTTTTACCACCAGTTTGTATTGTCCGTCGGGGACAGGCATCCCATTGGCATCCCTGGCGTTCAGGTGAAACAAGATACTGTCACCCATCACATAGGCCTCCTTATCCTGTGTGAAACTGTATTTCACCTCATCCAACTGATAATCTTCATAATAGAAGCTGCCATCAACGGCTCCGGGTTCCGGTGTATACTGCCTGAACCAGCCGCGTTTTCGGGGGTTGGGGTTGGTAAATACAAAGGAGTAGCGATCATCGATCTGGAACGAATCGTTCAGCACCATTTCGTACACAAAAACGCCTGGCGCAGTGGGCAAAAGGGTTTGTTTTTTGACCTGTCTGCCATATTTCATGTGAATCCCCTGTAAATCCAGTGGCTTATTCCATGGTTTGTTGTGCCTGTCTGTCACCCATGCCTTCACTTTCAAGGTGTCGCCCGGCCGGTATTTGGGTTGAGAAAAGGCTACATAACCGCTCCAGGCCTCTTTTGCATCCCATTTATTTTCTTTTCGGTTGTGTATACGGCGCCAATAGTTGGGGAAATACTGGGGATGCCGGACGAGTTGCCAGGCATTCCGGACGCGGTACCAGGGAAAGGCCACTACCCTGCCGACAGGCGTGGCGGCAAAACGGTACCAGCGAATCGCCTGCATCGAATAATGGTCGCTTTTACTGACTTCGTAAAAACCCGTATGGCCCAATGCGCGCAGTTCGAGTGTTCCGCCTCTTTTTCTTCGGGGTAGCCGGTAGCACTGCATTTTTTTATCAAAATGGATTTTGCGGCCATTCAGCGTAGCATAGGCATCGGTGATGCGCCGGCCCAAGCGGTCGGTCACCACAAAAGCCAGATCGCGGCGGGTCGACAACACATTTACCTCAAAAGCATGTTTGGTAAACAGGGAAACAGTGATATGTTCCTCGTTGGCGTATACGTACAGGTAGTGCCCCGGCGGAAACCGGTCCCGGTTCAACGTATCGTCGATACCCAACGGCGTGTGCAGCCAAGTGGAATCAAACAGTACGTTATCCACCAGTATAGTGCGCGCTTCATCGTTGGTAATCCGGTATAACTCCCCAAACCTGCTGTATTGCGCCTGTAAATTGATGAAAATCAGGGAGAAACAAATGGAAAGCAGTTGTTTTTTCATGGGTTGCTGCGCTTGATCTTTTGGTTTTAAACACCAAAACGTCCCATAATAATAAGGCATTTCAACATAAAAAAACCAGTGCTAATGTACAGAAAGGGTACGCAGGCTGTTCAACGAAACATATGAATGTGTAGAAAAAAATTCCCGAACACGCTCTAATCAGGCTTCTGAATATCCGGATTGTTGATGAACGTGGTGTCAGTAAGCGTATGCAGGAATTTGATCACAGCCTGGCGCTGGTACGCTGTGAGTCCGGAATATTGCAACACATTGCCGCCGAGCGGGAAACCGATTTGCTGGACGAACGGATCTTCATTGGAAACGCCTTTGCCATTGCCGTTGTAGTGTTCCAGAACGGCTTCCAGGGTCGGGAAGCGGCCGTCGTGCATATACGGCGCAGTAAGGGCGATGTTGCGCAGCGTAGGCGTACGGAATTTGCCGTTGTCGGTTCGGTTGCCGCTGATTCCACCACGTCCTTTATCGGTGAAATCATCAAGCGACGCGACGCTGTCCAGTCCGTTGTTGAAGTAGTTATTACCAGTCAAGGTGATACTGCCGTGGCAATGAAAGCATTGCGCATCGGGCAGGTTTACAACCTGCCCTTCGTCAAAAAACATCAGTTTGCCGTCGAGTTCCTTGTCATCGAGCGCATCGGGGTCGCCCAGAATATATTGGTCGTACCGGGAAGTGCCGCTGCTGATCAGAATACGCTCGAATTGCGCCAATGCCCTGGCAGCCAGTTCTTTTGTAATGCCGCAACAGTTATCGATCCCGAATGCCTTGCGGAAAAGTTCGGGATAAACGGGGTGGCTTTTGAGTTGTTCGACCACATTGGGCCAGGTGTGGTGCATTTCAACCGGGTCTTCTACCGGCAGCAGTGCCTGTTCCTCCAGGCTGGCGGAACGGCCATCCCAGAACAGGCCATTGGTGGCGTAGGCAATATTCAACAAAGACATTGAACTGCGGCGGCCCTGTATGCCATCGATACCTGTAGAAACGGCTTTGTTGTCGGTAAAACTGCCTTGCGGCAAATGACAGGAAGAACAGGACATGGTGCTGTCGGCCGACAGGATGGGGTCGTAAAACAAGCGGCGGCCCAGTTGTACCCCTTCCAGGGTCATAGGGTTGTTTGCCGGTACGGGAATCTGGGGAAAATGGGCAGGTTTCGGAATGGTGTAAGCAGTTGGGTTGTATGGAATATCGGTCAGGTCGCAACCCATGCCGCAGGTTCCGGACGGTTCTTTGCACCGCTGCGCCAATGTGATGACGGCCAGTACCAATAAAGCAAATAGAAATGACTTCCGATATAACATAATCTCCAATTCTTCTTTTTCACAACTCACAACTCACGATTCACAACTCACTATTTCACTGTCGTCGCATTCGCAAAATTATCCATCACTTTTATGCCCAGATCAATGTTGCTGGCGTTGTGCGAGGTATTGCGGTTAAGCGGATCATCCAGGTCGAGCAAACCACCGTTGTAATAAAACAATTTTTTGACGTCGAATTCCACGGTCAATGCGCCGCTTTTGTCCGTTACCGGAATGGTCGCATTCATGGTTGAGGTACGGTAAACGGCATCCGAGCCGCAGTGGTAGGTCAGCGTACTTTCAGGATCGCCGGCGCCGTCTAGGTCGTACAATCCCTGCACTTTGGTGAAGATATAACTCTGCCAGCCCGACCAGTATTCATTTTCGCGGTACAAGGGGTGCTCCGGTGCAAAATCAGCCGGTTTTTTCGCATTCAGGTCGGGACGCACGCCGTAACCTATTTTCAGGGCTGTGTAATTGCCGGCCGGTACCGTGTATTGAAATTTCACATCCACAGCCTTGTTATCCGGCGCGAGATCGGGTGTAAAATCGACCCATTCAATATCGGAAAGGCGCTGTTCGCTGCCATCCTGCCTGACCAGAATCAGGTCGGAAAGAAAGGTATTGAATTTATTGACCTGAATGTCGCGGTCGTCGTATGGATAGTTTTTATACTTTTCCAGAGCGAGGCCTCCGTAGGTCGATTTAAAGGTCAGCGTAAAGTTTTTTTCGGTCTGCGGCTCGTCTTTATCACAGGAAGAAATAAAAACAAAAAGCAGCGCGAACAGGATGGTGGGCAGGAATTTCATGTACAGAAGTGTTGAGTAATGTTGAGATGTTGAGGGGTTGAGGTTGTTGAGGGGTTGAGGCTCAACAACCTCAACCCCTCAACCTCTCAACAACTTCAACTATTGTGAAACGCTAAAAGCGTCCTGCATGTTGGCGGCAATACGCACTTTCCATGCAGAAATGTCGCCGGTTGTCCAATCTATTCCATCCAGCAGTTTTTTGTGGTCGGCGGTCAGTTTTATGGTAAAATTATAGCCCGTTTCGTGGACGAAAGCACCGGTACCTTCCAGGAAAAAATCGGGCAAATCAGCCTGTGTTAGCGCCAAAGTGTCGGGAATGGTGCCCGTGATGGTATCGCGTGCTACAATAACCTGAGCAAACACAAAACCCGCTGCACGCTCGTGCCAGAGGCTGTCCGATTGTATGCGCAGCGGATGTCCGGCAGGCGCCAGTCGGGGTATCACGCGCTGGGCATCGGCATCGAGCCCGAGCCGGAAACGGACCTTTTCAAAAACGCCGTCGTTGCGGAATGTGCCGACTTCGTTGACCAGGGGTGTGCGGCGCACCAGTACGAAGTCGTCGGTAAATATTTCCCGCAGGGTATCCGAGCCGGTCGGCGCGTAAGTCCGCAGCCCAACCGTATCGCTTACCATAAAAGACTCGCCGTTTTGAAACAATTGAAAATCAGACAGATAGAGCGATACACTCTTCAGGACAAACCACTGGCCGTTGGATGCCTGGTAAGGGCGGTTTTCCAGAAAGGTGAGGGTATCGTAACGTTGCACTACTTCCAGTTGCAGTTTGGGGTAAGTACAGCAATCGCTGCATTGCTCATCGGCAGACGCGTCGAAATTGGTGGCCGCAATATCCTGACAGCCTTCCTGCGGCTCGAAACAGGCCGTCAGGCAGAAGATAATTGATATAAACAACGTTGCGCTTTGGAGTCTTTTAACACAAAGGACACCAAGGTTTACCACACAGGATGATAGTTGTTTAAGCATCGTATTTGTTTGGGCAAATATTAAACACATAGAAAACATAGTTTTTAGAGTACTCTACGGCTATGTGTCTATGTGTTTAATATTTTTACTTAAGTAGGTGTGTAGAATCAGTTTAGCCTAAATTCTTTACAAATGCTTGATTATCAACACTAATAACCAATAACGGATAACGGCTTATGTGTTTAGTTCCTTCATCATTTGCCTGATAATCTGTTTCACTTGAGAAGAGAACTCTTTTTCCTGAATCCAGGCGCCATAGTTGCGTTCTTTTTTCAGGACTTCTTTTACCGGCTGTCCCATGTATTTCCCGAAATTGAACACCACTACCCCATCGGGTTGTACGCGCAGTTTTTGCGTGGCGTCCAGGAAGTTCAGGTCGTTGGTAAAATCATGTAACGCCTGAATATCGTTTTTGATGGGCGCCGGGACAATATTCCCGCTTTCATCCAGCAGGTCTTTGCCTTCATACGCGCGGATTTGGCCTTTAAAAACGTCGAGCGTCGCCCGCACATCAGCCAGTGCATCGTGCGCATCTTCGAGTTCCTGCTGGCAGTAGAGCCGGTAAGCGGCTTTGAGCGTGCGCGGTTCCATTTTGTAGAAGATACGCTGAACATCGATCAAACGCCGCTTGCTGATGTCGAGTTCTTTGCCCACCCGTGCAAATTCTTCCATCAGCATCGGCACGTCGAAGCGGTTGGAATTGTACCCGCCCAGGTCAGCATCGCCGATAAAATCCCATATTTTTTGAGCGACCTGCGCAAAAACGGGTTTGTTGGCCAGGTCCTTCGGCGTGATCCCGTGTATCTGCATCGACTCTTCTGAAATCGGAATGCCCGGATTGATCAACATGGAAAGTTCTTCCGCAGGCTGGCCGTTTTTAAATAATTTGACCAGCGCAATCTGCACAATGCGATCGCGGATGACGTTCAGGCCGGTCGTTTCTACATCAAAAAATACCAGGTCCCGGCTGAGGTTGATCTTTAGGTCGTTCATCGTGAGTGGTGAATCGTGAATCGTGAGTGGTGAATCGTGAGTGGTGAGTGGTGAATCGTGAGTCGTGAGTCGTGAGTGGTGAGTGGTGAATCGTGAATGGCTGGCCTGTTATAAGATAGTTGAGAACGTTCTTATAAATGGACGCCACTCACGACTCACGATTCACCACTCACGATTGTTGTTCCTCATTGTCCAGCAAATCCTCATCCAGCAGTCCCCGTTTCTGAGCAGTTTCTCCGTAGCCGTGGAGCTGTACGGGTTTTTGCACTTTGCGCATACGGATATTGAGAAATTCCACAAAAAGAGAGAAAAAGATAGCAAAATACAAGTATCCTTTGGGTACGGAACCCTCGATAAAGTGACCCAGGTGAGCCGCTTCGGCGATCAGGGAAAAACCGATCAGGATGAGGAAGGAAAGACCCAGCATCTGAATCGTGGGGTGGTCGTTGACAAACTTGCTGACGGGGCCGGAGAACATCATCATCACCAGAACAGAGACTACTACGGCGATCACCATAACCGCAATATCATTGGAAAGACCGACAGCGGTCAGGATAGAGTCGAAGGAAAAAACGACGTTGATCAGGGTAATTTGCAGAATAACGGCATTCAGCGCCGCTTTGCCTTTTTTGCCACCGGGGTCGTCGCCTTCCATGGGGCTTTCCAGTTTGTGGTGAATTTCACTGGTGGCTTTGTACAACAAAAAGATACCGCCCAGGAACAGGATCAATCCCTGCCCGGTCACGCCGCCGTGCAGACCAGGAAGATTGATTTCAAAAAGCGGTGCTTTCATCCCGATAATCCAGGTGAGGCCGAACAGAAGGACTACGCGGAGCACCATGGCCAGCAAAAGGCCGATATTGCGAGCCTTGGGCTGGTCGGCAGCAGGCAGTTTGGACGACACAATCGAAAGAAAAATGATATTGTCGACACCCAGCACTATTTCCAGAAAAGTCAGGGTCAAAAGGCTAATCCATACCTCACCGGAGGCAAAATCGGGCATTGTCAAAAGAAACATGGTAGATAGCAGTTGGTTGATATTGTTGGTTGGATGGTTTGTTGGTTGGATGGTTTGAAGGCTTCGCTTTCAGGCATTTAGTGTAAGTTGTTGTTTTACACCGCAGTCAAGGTACATTCATTTCCAAAAACGGGGGCAAGATTACGGCTTTCCGCGCAATTGACCGCGCTGACAACTGATAAACCGAATCGTTCGCTTGGCGACAATTGTCCAAGTTACCCTTTTCCGGCAGCGGCTTTTCAAAAGGAAGGGTATAAATTTGCCAGACATTCCTGATTTTTTTTCTGCAAACCGGAATATACATCTATCAGATGGCTACCCGTCTTCCTCTTTTTATCACATTTATTTAACACAAGTAACATGAAAAAACTACTTTTCACCTTTGCGCTGACTGCGTGTTTTTTGGTTCCCGAAGTTCAGAGTCAGGCAAAAAAATACGCTTTAATCGAGCATTTTACAAATTCTAACTGTAGCACTTGCGCCCAAAGGAACCCGGCGCTGTACACATTGATCGGCGCACACCCCGATGACGTGCACCACATTGCCTATCATCCGTCCTTTCCATACCCCAGTTGTATTTTTTACCAGGCTAATATGAGTGAAAATACCGCCCGCACGAATTATTACGGCGTCGTCGGCACCCCAAAAGTGGCCTTAAACGGTACCCTCGTGAATGGTGGCAGCCAACTGCTGCCTGCTGCCACGCTGAATGCTGCGCTGCTGCTGACTAGCCCGATACAAATGCAGGTAACGGAAACCAGCGGTACCAACCGGACCGCAACCGTACAGATTTATACACATGGAACCGTACCTGAGGGCAGTTACAAGTTGTACCTGGCTGTTGTGGAAAAAACGGTCATTCATACCTCCCCGGTAACCGGCGCGACGGACCACCGGGATGTATTCCGCACCATGCTGCCCGCTATCGACGGCACGCCCGTCACGCTGGCACAACCGGGCGGCAACATTTCCCTGAGTTTTAATTACAGCGTTGCATCAGGCTGGAACGCCGCTGAAGTGTATGTCGTGGCATTCGTACAAAATACCACCACCAAAGAAGTGTTGAACAGCGGTACCCGTTTCGATTCATTTGTATTGTCAACCGGCGAACCGCGTTTTCAAACGGCCTCCGTTCAGCCCAATCCGGTCAGCGAGACCGCCGTTGCATACATCGGCGACGACCGCGCCGAATCGCTGGAAGTTTTTGCCATCAATGGTCAGCGCACTTCCGTTTCCTTTGAAAATCAACAGGTTGGAGGTGTTTCGTTTTCAATGGCCGGCCTTCCCAGGGGGATATATGTGCTGAAAGTGACGGGAGAAAAGGGGGTGTATACGGCGAAAGTGGTTAAATCGTGAGACGTGAATCGTGAGTCGTGAGTGGTACTTTGCCCAATGTTACAACTCATAATTAGAGCAAAGTGCCACTCACGACTCACGGCTCACGATTCACGATTCACGAAAAAAAGAACCCGACCAGTGTTGCCACCGGCCGGGTTCGTATCGTCAAACCTAAAAATCAATCAGTTCTTAGTTCTGGTTCAAACCACCATTACCGGCAGGAACGCTTTCCTGAGAAGCAGGCGCTTTTACATCACCTTTGATGGTCAGGGTGTGGGTATCGCTGGCTTCGTTAGTTGTCAGGGTAACCGTTTTAGTGAACGCACCTACACGCTGGGTGTCGTAACGCACTTCAATCACATTGCTTTCGCCGGGCATGATTGGCTCTTTCGGGTAAGTAGGAACAGTGCAACCGCAGGAACCTTTCGCTGCTTTTACGATCAGCGGCTCGTTACCGGTGTTCGTAAATTTGAATTTGCGGATTGGGTCGGCGCCTTTGTCAATAGTACCGTAGTCGACAGTTGTTACGTCGAAGGTCATAACAGCACCGTTGGCAGTTTGTGCAGTTGCGGAATAAAAACCAACCAGAACGAATGCGAGGATTGTGAGAACTTGTTTCATCGGATATAACCGTTTAAGATGAGAAATTGAGTTTCTTTGTCAAATGATGGTACAAAAGTATGCGGGTAGTGATTTGATCCTTACATCTGTGCTGTTAACGATGTCCAAAATAAAGCAAAGGGTTTCTAAGTCATTGATTATCAATGTTAAAATTAGAGTGTTTTAATAAGAACCATATTTAGGCGGTACTCATTTTTTTTAAAAAAAGCAAAGTATAGCATCGCAGTGCGCTACCTTTATCGGCCAAACCGGACGACAACAACCATAAAAATGGCAAGACCGAAAAAAGACGGCGCAACAAACAATAGCCCCGCAGCCGCAGGCGGCACTACAACGCCCCTGATGCAGCAATACATTCAGGTAAAAACCAAATACCCTGATGCCATACTGCTATTCCGGGTGGGTGATTTTTATGAAACCTTCGGTGAAGATGCCGTAAAAGCCTCCCG
>JADLCC010000260.1 GCA_020847425.1 Saprospiraceae bacterium | reverse complement strand
CAGTATTACCTCGACCGGACGGCTTTACACGAGATGATACAGGCTGTAGTGCAGCCGTCGCCGAAGTTGCCTAAAACGGTGCTCACTCCCCGTGAAGTGGAAGTGGCGAGGTTGTATGCCAAAGGGCCTTCCATCAAGGAAATAAGCGGTACACTTTTTATCAGCGAAGACACGGTGGAAAGCCATATCAAGAACATCCGGGCCAAAACCGGCGCGTCCAGCAGGTATGAAGTGGGCGAATTCCTCAAGCAACATGATCTATGGATCGAGTAGATTCCATAGATACTTCTATGTTGACAAAAGTACCCCTGCCGGGTTTGGATTCCAGGTGAAGCGTACCGCGCAGCACCTCGACACGGGTGCGCACATTGGCCAGGCCGATACCATCCGAATGCCCCTGAGCATCCGGATGGAAACCTTTTCCATCATCTTCTACCGTGATCAGGAGGTTTCCCTGATCTTCCAGCAACTGGACGCTTACCTGTCTGGCTTCAGCGTGTTTCAGGACATTGCCCAATAATTCCTGCAGGATGCGGTACAGGTGGATTTTTGCCAAACTACTCACCTCATCCGGTCTGAAATGGGTGTACAACTGTATATCCAGCCCGGGTTGCGCCTGCCGGCAACGCATCACCAGGTCTTCCAGCGCCACCTGCAGGTCGGTTTTTTCCAGCGCCTTCGACATCAGGTCGTGCGAAATGCCGCGCACTTCCCGGTACGTCTGTTCTATATCATCTGTGATTCCGGCCAGTTTGTTTGATAATTCGGGTTGATCGGTCAGCGTTTCGCGCAGGCTGTCGATTTGCATATTGACAGCGGCCAGGTGTACGCAAGCGCCGTCGTGCAGGTCGCGGGCGATCCGCCGCCGTTCGTTTTCCACACCCATGATCAGCGCATTCAGTCCTTCCTCGCGGGCTTTCGCTATTTTCAGTTGGGCCCGCTGGTCTTTTTCAAACAACCGAATGTATTTCCGCAGGGAAAAATTAAAAACCAGCAGGATTTCAAAAAAGAAAGCAGCCATCACCGGAACCGGAATGTAAAAGGTCTGGGTGGTGAAATTCAGTTTGTTGGTGAACAGGTAATCGGGCGTCAGATCCTGTAAGTTATATCCCAGAGATTGCAGGGAAGTTGTCGCCAGTCCCACGAAATTGAGCGCAACGATGATAAAAAGTGTTGCCGAACGTGTTCTGCGTTTGTAAAAAATTTCCCGCAAGGCCCAGGCCAGTATGACCAGACTAAAAAACACCAGGTAACTGCAAAAAAACAGGTACCCGTAAAACATGGCTGCCTGGTAAACCCCCGTTTGGGGCTGCCATAATGTGTAAACAACCTGGAGAATGGGCGTCAGCAGGAACAGGGCGATCGTGGTATTCAGAAAAAAGTTGAAATGACGGGCATACCGGGTAATCTCAAAATACAGGCGGAAAAACCAGATGCCAAAAATGAGCCGCAGGATATTGAGAGTCGACGGTATGATAAATTGCAGGATTGGCTGATCGCGCCACAGATACTGAAATCCGTGGCCCAGGTGCGTGGAAATAAAACAGGCCGTCAGCAGCACATACCCGAAATAGTACCATTGGAAGCGCTGTCGGGTAATGGAAAAAACAAGCGCCGACAACAGCAGGTAAAGCGAGCAAAAAACAAAAAAAACGGTGAGCAGGATATCCTCATACCGCCGGATGATACCTTCCCGGGTATCGTAATCGGTCAAAAGTATGGTAGAATTGGGCAAAAAATCTTTCGAAATGGAAAAATAGACCTGGCAGGAGTCGCCCGGATCGAGCCGGAGCGGAAACATAAAATTGCGGCGTTCGAGCGGCCGTTCGGCAAAATGAAAACCCGAACCGGTAATAAATGAGGTATCGAGTTTGCCATCACTCCCAATTTGATAACATCCCAGTTTTGGAATAAAAGGATTGACCACTTCGGCCATAAAGACCCTGTTCTGTTGTGTCCGGTTAACCATTTTGAACCTGGCCCACAAAGTTTCGTGTTCATACCCGAAAATAAACTTCATCTCCTGCCGGGGCCGGAAGACACGGTGTTGCACCTGTTCAATGGCCAGGGAATTGTCCGGATCCTCCAGCACTTCGAGCTGCGTATTGATAATAGCATAAGTGGTATCGCGCAGCTCGATCGCTGCTGACTGGGCAGGAAGGACTGCTGTACCCAGCAGGATGCCGGCTATCAAAAATATGATCCTTTTCATACGACGCTCAAAGAAACAAAACAGCGCCATTGGATTTGCGCTAACTGTTGCAATCCTGCAAAAATCACGGCTTTCCGGTAGCGGGTTCTCCCGCTCTCCCGCTATGGCCGTGATTTTTGACATTTCACCGTTTTCAGGGTAAAAAAGACAGAGCCGGCTCCCACACTTTTGTCTTGCCAACAGGGCCATACAACTGGACCTTTTCATTTCAAGGTTTTTACAACCATAATGGCTTTGTTCCACAAAAAAGTCCACATATGAATAACAATCTTTCCACCGCACTGTCTGTCTTCAACTGCATAAAATGGCATATCGGAACGATCTTGAGCATCATGATTGTCCAGCCTGCATCGGGTCAGGAAGCATACCCGGATCCGGATTTTACAGCCAATTTTCGCAATGAAACAGGCTGGCAGGCAGGTGACGCCACTATTTCGGTCGCTTTGCCGGATGGTACGGCCTTGTGGTTATTCGGAGATAGTTATGTCAATCAGGGGTACGATCCCGACGATATGTCGCTTCCCTGTTTGCCATTTGTCAGCAATGCTATTTGTACGCAGGATATGACAGCCCCTGGTCATATTGCATACCACAGTACGCTGGATCATCCTGTACAGGATCATTACTACTGGCCGGGAAAGGGATTTTACCACAACAATAAAGTGTATATTTTCTGGCTGGAAAGGAGTTATGTGCGCAACAGCCAGGGACAGATTGTTGGTTCCACTTTTATCGGCAGCAAATGTGCGGAATTAAGTTACCCGGACCTGGATGTGCTCGCCATGCACAATATCTCTAATCCATTGGATATTGAATTTGGCAAAGCCGCCTATGTCGATCAGTCCGGCGGCTGGCTGTATGTGTACGGGAGTAAAAACGTCTCCGGGTTTAACCGATATTATGCTGCCCGCTGCCCGCTCAACAACCTGTTTCAATCCTGGCAGTACTGGAATGGTGTTTTGTGGGGCGCTGCGCCGAATGCCGGCAACCATATTCAACCGGCAGGGACGGCGGTAGGAAGTGCTTCTTTCAGCGTTTTTCCGTATCAGGGAAGTTACTACCTGCTAAGCCAGGACAATGGTTTTCTGGTTTGTGGCAACGAAACCGCGATCAAACTGTACAAAAGTGATAGCCCGAGAGGCCCTTTTGTGTTGCATCGGCTGGTTTATAATGTTACGGACTCGTACAATGATGTCATTCTGGCCAGTTATAATGCGCAGGCACATCCTGAATTTGGGGGCGACTTGCTGATCTCCTACAATGTAAATGATGTGGAGTCGCCGGCAGCGGCCTGCCCTTCCCAATGTTCCAATGGCGGTCGTTTTCATGCCGATACATACAGACCTAAATTTGTAAGGTTACCTTTGAGTGCTTTGCCCATCGAATTATTGTCTTTTGAGGCTCGGATGGCAGGAACACAGATTCGACTGAACTGGACAACGGAAACGGAGGTTCGCAACCAGTATTTTGAGGTAGAAAGAAGCGCAGATGGAACAGATTTTTCAAGTATCGGAAAAGTGAACGGCGCCGGCAACAGCAATAGCCGGCAGCGATATGAATGGATTGACCCTTCGCCGCTTCCCGGAAAGTCGTACTATCGGATCAGGCAGGTAGATGAGGACGGGCAGTTCAGTTATTCTCCTTTGGTAGCAGTGCAAAATGACGCTTCTCATTCGACAATTTATCCCAACCCTGTGCAGGAAGGCAAATTTGTTATTCGGGTGGGTTCACAAGCATGTGAAGAAATGACGCTACTGCTTTATCATCCGAATGGAAGCCAGGTATTGCATTATGCTTTTGCGGCAAATCCTGCATCTGAAATTCCGGTTCAATTGCCAGAAAACCTGCCGGCAGGTATCTATGTGGCTCAAATTTCATGCGATCAATACACCAAAACTTTCAGGTTGGCAATAGAGTAACCGCTTGAGAGGCAGCATTTTCGACTTTTATCCATGATCCATACATTTTACAAAACGATGAAACTAACCTGTACCAAATGCCTGCTTGCAGTATTGCTGTTCACGAACACTGCGTTGTCCAATGCCCAGGGTTACTGCGCCGATGGAACCGTTTATCTTACTGAAAATCATCAGGTTACTTATGATGACGTTGTGTATAAGCAAGCGGCAGCCATCGACGAGTGGTTTTTCGAGATCCCGGAAGATGTCCGCCTTCGGGTATACCATCCCACAGACTTACCCGCAGGCGCCAAACGCCCCCTGGTCGTACTCATCCACGGAGGGTACTTCATTGCGGGCAGTTACCTCGATTTTGATGCCTTTGCCAAAAGATTTGCCGAACTCGGTTTTGTAGCGGCAACGATCGATTACCGGCTGTGCAAACGCAACGACTGCCTGCTCGCCAATGTTATTTCACCCTGCAACATCAGTTGGGGCTCTTCCTTTATGCCCAGCGCCTACGTCGCAGCAGTGGACGTGAACGACGGCATCCGCTGGCTCCAGCAGCACGCGCAGGATTACGCTATTGATCCGGAAAAAATAATCGTCAGCGGGCACAGCGCGGGCGCTTTTACAGCACTGAACGTGGCTTTTCTGGATCAAACGGAAATTCAGCAGGTGATAGCGGGCGCCGGACTGCCCGGGCATGATTATATCAGCGAGCCGCTCGATCCGGTGGAGGGTATCCAGGCGGTAGTGCCAATGGCCGGCGCGACGCTGAACCTCGACTGGATCGAAGCCTCGGAAATTGTGGACGACAACATAGCGGTGGGTGTCATTCACGGCACTGCCGATGGCGTGGTGGGTTACGGCGCCACGGAAGCCATTCCATGCTGCAATACGTATCAAACGATCGTCTACGGCGGCTGCTCCGTTGCGGGCCGCGTGCAGGAACTGGGCGGAAATCTCTTCATGCTGAGCGGTGAAGGTTTTGGCCATGACATCGGCGACAGCCTGTTTCTGGAGATGATTATGGAACAGGTTCCGGCTTTTATCGTCAAAACGGTCATTTGTGGTGAAAGCATTTCCCTGCACAGCGCTGTTGAAAGAGATCCGCCTTTGAATGTCTGCCCAGATGGATCGGAGCAAGCCCCGCCCATTTGTGATGTATTGCCCCTTACGCCCGGAGGTATTACGGTACCTGTGCAAGAAACGCCGGCAAACCAACTTCACCTGGCCTTGAAAGCATCTCCGTCACCTTTGCAAGGAAATAACCTTCGAATTGAATTAGAATCGCCTGTTTCCGGTGATTATCAATGTTTTATAAGAGATCAGACCGGCCGGATTTTGATGCAGAAGCCCATCCATCTATCGATCGGAATGAAACAATTCGACCTTGAAGTGCCTTTGCCTGCCGGGGTTTATTACCTGAATTTAACCGATGGAAATGACCGTTTCGGGAGCCTTAAGTTTGTAAAATTGTAAACCAACTTTATCATGAAAACGATTGTGAAAATCCAACTTACAGCCATCATTTGCTGTGTTGCAGTGATAAGCATGGCTCAACCCCTGTTCCAAGTGCCCAAACCCACTTGCGCTTCCGTTCCGATCAGCGTCATCACGCCGGATATTTTTGCTACCTATCATTGGGATTTTGGCAACGGCACCACTGCGAATACCTACGCACCGCCTGTTGCACAATACAATTCCGCCGGCAATTACACCATCAGTCTGACAGTCACGTCTACCACACCTTTTCGGGTGATCGACTCTGTGATTATCACCCAGTTGCACCCCAATTCCTGGGTAGGCGGCGGTTTTTGCCTGGGTGAAGGACTGCCCGATATTTTCCTGGAATACCTGCATTACACGACATTCAGTCCGTACTGGGTACGGAGTTATTTGCAGGATGGTGTCTGGACGCCGGTGCGGTTTCAGTTGAACGGCGTGCTGACGAATGCGGTATTTCCGCTAACCGTTTGGGATCAGGACGACGGATTCTGGTGTGGCGCCAGCGATTTTCTGGGTGAAATCAGCGTTCCGGCCAACACCGGCGGCGGCCAATTTTCAGACCCCAACAACCAGTTGCAATTGACCATCAAAACAAAAATGGTGACCTCGACCACCTATAGCCAGAGCTTTCCGGTGAATGCATCGCCGGCACAGCCAACGATTACCTGTGCCAACGACTCTTTGTTTTCCAGTTATACGAGTTCCAATGTCTGGCTGGCTGCAAATCAAACAACTGTTCTGAGTACACAACAGGCCTTTCATCCGACCTCAGCCGGCACCTATTATGTTAAGTACAACGATCCGAATTGTCCGTCGATTTCAGATCCGTTCCACTATGCGCCCGGTTGTGCTTTAGTTGCAGTGGAAGAACTGGCAGACGATGCTTCATTACTGACGTTCCCGAATCCCACAACCGGCGTTTTTGAAGTGACGCTGCCCATCAATGGAAAAGACCGGACATGGACCTGCCAGATGTCGGACAGTCAGGGCCGCCTGGTGGCGCAGTTGGCTACAACACCGACATCAAACAGCACGATCCGTATCGATGCCACCGATCAGCCGTCGGGTGTTTATTTTTTACTGCTGTCGGACGGGCAGAAAATTTACAGGCAAAAAGTAACGGTAATTAGAGGGTGAGAGAAGCGAGCGAGTGAGAGGGTGAGAGAAGTGAGAGAAGTGAGAGCCGACTTCGATTACACCAGACCACCTTTG
>JADLCC010000259.1 GCA_020847425.1 Saprospiraceae bacterium | reverse complement strand
TAATCAATCATTTGTATAAAAAATAACTCAAACTGATTTTAACACGGTACTTAAATCATTTTAATATGAAACAATTTTCCATGCTTTTGGGTGTGCTGGTTCAGTTCGCTTCCGTCAAAGCGCAGATCATTGAACAGATTGATTCGACTGACGTGAGTAAAGCAGTTGTATGGAAAAAAGAAGTAGTGATAACAGCGCAAAGGCAAAAACACGCAGATTTCGACTTGCCGGTTGTCACAACTGTTTTGAATGCCGAATACCTTAAAAAGCGGATGCCACGCAGCGTGCCGGAGGCTTTGTTCGGTACGCC
Organism: Saprospiraceae bacterium; assembly: GCA_020847425.1. GTDB lineage: Bacteria > Bacteroidota > Bacteroidia > Chitinophagales > Saprospiraceae > M3007. The sequence goes on along the minus strand of JADLCC010000259.1, from coordinate 2,775 downwards.
GGGTATTTTCGTGCAAAAAACCAACCATGGCGGAGGTTCTCCTTTTCTGCGCGGACTGACCGGGCAGCAAATCCTGATGCTTGTGGATGGCATCCGGCTCAACAATGCCACCTTCCGTTCGGGCCCCAACCAATACCTCAATACCATCGATCCGAGTTGGATGTACAGGGTTGAAATCCTGGAAAGCAGCGGCGCCGCGGAATACGGCAGCGATGCCATTGGCGGGGTAATCAATGTATTGACACACCAATTACAATTTGCGCCAAAAACCGTTTTTCATCCGGAAGCAACGGCCCAATGGATATCAGGCGGTATGGAAACAGGCGGTCAGGCGGCATTGACAGCCTCCGGCAAAAAATGGGCTTTCCGGACTGGTGGCGCCTATCGTCAATTCGGCGACCTGATAGCCGGAAAAGGCCTGGGCAAGGAATCACCCAACGGCTACGATCAATGGAGCATGGAAGCCAAAGGTTTGTTCCGGCTGAACCGGCATTTCTCGCTTACGGCGGCTTACCAGGATCTCCAACAGAAGGATGTACCGGTGTACCACAAAGTGCAATTGGAAAATTTCAAATACAACAGTTTTGATCCGCAACGCAGGCAATTGAGTTATATGCGCCTGCATGCCGCATTTGACCAAAAATGGTGGCGAAAAATTGAATTTACCGCCTCGCGCCAGCTCTCCTACGAAGTGCGGAAAAACCAGAAAAACGGCAACCCTGTTCAGGTTACGGAAACAGACAAAACAATCACTACCGGCCTGCAAATCAATGCTTTATCTAAAATATCCGAGTATTGGGATATGACAACCGGCTTCGAATGGTACAGCGATGCCGTGCGCAGCGACAAAGTGGAATGGAACGAAAACACCCTGCTTCGCACACTGAAACGCGGCCTGTATCCCGACCGTTCTTCCATGCAGAGTTGGGCGGCTTATAACCTGCATACATGGACAATGAAACGATTCAACCTCACCGGAGGCATTCGTTACAACGGCTTCCGAATCCATGTTCCGGATGAAAATATCGGCGCCTCCACCGTTACTCCTTCGGCTTTGGTCGGCAACCTGGGTGTTTCTTTTGAATGTATAAAAGGTTTGCGTGTATATGCAAATACGGCTACCGCTTTCAGGGCGCCAAATGTGGATGACCTCGGCACCTTGGGAATCGTTGATTTTCGATATGAACTGCCCAATTACCAGTTGCAACCCGAAAAAAGCCGCAATATAGAAGCCGGCGTAAAAATCAGCACATCGCGGGTCAAAGCAAATATTGCGGCTTACCACCTGCGTTTATACGACCTGATCGGGCGTATCAGAACTGCCGATTCCCTTCAGGGTTATCCCGTTTACCGCAAAGAAAATATCACGGAAGCGTATATCCGCGGGCTGGAAGCCCAATTGGAATGGCGGTGGAATAGGCGCTGGTTAATTGCCGGCCACAGCACCTACACGTTCGGTCAAAACACCACGGCCAACGAGCCGCTGCGGCGCATTCCCCCTTTCAACGGGCGCTTGTTCCTTCAATTTTCTCCAAAAACGAATATGGCATTTCGGGCAGAATCCGTGTTTGCCGGCGACCAGCGCCGCCTGGCCAAAGGCGATGTGGAAGACAATCGAATTGCCGACGACGGCACGCCGGGATGGGCCATTTTTAACCTGGCGGCTTCATACGAATACCGTTTTTGCCGGCTGACTACTGAATTTCACAACATCCTGAATGAAGCCTATCGCATACATGGTTCCGGTGTCGACGGAATCGGGCGGAGTGTGTGGATTCGGCTGGCAGTACAATTATAAACTTAACTCAATCAAGGTTTTACGATGCAACAACACTATGATTTGCTCATCATCGGCGGTGGTGTGCTGGGCACTTTCCATGCCTACCAGGCACTCGAAAAAGGTTTGAGCGTTGCTGTGCTGGATAAAAACAAACTGGCGCGTGGTTCTTCCGTCCAGAATTTCGGCCAGGTCGTGCCTTCCGGGATGAATACCAAGTGGCAGCAATACGGCCGCAAAAGCCTGGAAATTTACAAATCCATACAGGCGCAATTTGATATTTCAGTGCGCCAGAACGGTTCAGTTTACATTGCTTCCAATGAAGAAGAACTAACGCTGCTGGAAGAACTTGCTGTCCTCAATCAACAGCAGGATTACCCGTCCCAAATGCTGACGAAACAGGAATGTTTGCAGCGATACGAAGGTTTGCGGGCAGATTATTGCCTGGGCGGCTTGTTTTTCCCGGAAGAAATTACCGTCGAGCCAAGGGTCGCCACCCACCGCATCCGGCAATACCTGGAAGAACAAAAAGGGCTACATTATTTTCCACAAACCCTTGCGGTGGAAGTGGAGGCGCTCCGCGACTCCTGCCAGATCGTTGCCAGCGACGGGCGTTTGTTTCATGCCGCGCAGGTGCTGGTTTGCAGCGGTTATGAATTCCAAACCTTGTTCCCGAACGAATATGCGCAAAGCGACTTGCAGGCCTGCAAACTGCAAATGCTGCTGCTGGAGCAACAACCCACGCAGGTGATTCCGGGCTCTATTCTGACAGGGCTCAGTATCCGTCGGTATGAAAGTTTCAGCGAATGCCCCTCCTACCCCGCCATCAAAGCAAAGGAGGAGCCGGACAGTCTGGCTAAAAAATGGGGTGTACACATCCTGTTCAAACAAGCCCTGGACGGATCAATCATTCTCGGCGATACGCATGAATATGCCGATGCCACGGAGGCTGAAAGTCTGGGTACGCATGTTGTGGAGGAAATGAATCAATTTATGCT
>JADLCC010000258.1 GCA_020847425.1 Saprospiraceae bacterium | reverse complement strand
GGAAAATACCCGGCCAGGTAAGTGGTTACAATGGAAAAAGTGATACCGATAATATAATACACCGGGTTGTAATTGACCGGATAAGTGGTGATGGTTGGTAATGCTGCTGTGACAAAAGGAATCTGGTCGATCAGCAGGCAAAAAACAAAACCCAGTATCAAACCCAGGCATCCGCCAAACAAACCGATACTAACCGCAATACTGAGAAAAATACGTTTGACATCGGCGCCTGAAAAACCCGTAGCCTTCAGGATGGCAATGGAGTCCATTTTTTCGTAAATCATCATATTCAGGATATTGTAAATCCCGAAACCTGCAACGATGAGTAACGTAATGCCCACTACATATGAAATCAGTAAACGGATAAAACTGCCCGTTTCAAATTGAGAATTCGCTGTCTGGATATCTTCCGCCTGGGTTTGAAACAGTTGGGCGTATTCTTTTGCAACAGCGGGAGCGATACTCAGGTCCTTGAGTTTTATGGGAATATCGGTCACATAACTATTGGATTTACCCATCAGTTTTTGGGCCGTCGCAACAGAGGTATAACTCTGTACCTTATCATATTCCAGGATACCCGACTGAAAGTACCCGACCACTTTGAGCGGCGCCAGTTCGCCCCTGGAAGTGGTTACGTAAATGATATCGCCCAATTCGGCGAGCAATTTATCCGCTACGCCTTTGCCCAGAATGATGCTGTTGGCCACGTTTTTCAGGTCTGTGGCATCACCTGCTGTGACGTAACTGTCAAAAAAGAACAAACGGGTTTCTTCCACCACATCTATACCATTTACTACGCCATTGATATCGACCACACCGGCATTGTATAAAACCGGCGTAGTGATCCGCGGCGCAAAACCCAGCACCCGATCATCCGAACGGATGGCTTGCATGATAGCCCCGCTGTTGTAAATATCCAGCCGGCCGCCGCTGGATTTGACGGATTGAATAAAATTCTGGTTGTTTTGAAAGGCATCCGAAAAATTGATGGGCTGCTTGGGGTTTGGTTTCACTTCATTGAACAGGCGAACATGTGGTGTTCTGTTCAAGATCAGTCCGTCCAGCATGTCATTCAGGCCGTTCATGAATCCCAGCAAAGTGATGAACATGGCGATACTGAAAGTAACGCCAATAGCAGCCACCAGGGTTTGCCGCCACCTTGCCAGCAGCAGCGATTTTGCAATGCTGATAATGAGTCGATGGTTCATTTGACGGGTTTTACAATAATATCGGAACTGCTCAGGCCGGAAAGGATTTCAATTTTACGATAGTCTTTTAAACCGGTCTCTACTTTTCTTTGCTCTTTGCTGGCAAGTATCACGAAGGAATCATTCACCAGAAAGGCTCTGGGTATGGTTAAAGCCTGCTCTTTGGTGCGGGTCACAATATTGGCCTCGACGGTCAGGTTGGGGTATAAAACCTCCGGCGCTTTTGAAAAAACGGCCTCCACGACAAATGTCCGCGAACGCTCGTTCATGATAGGGTTGATCTTTTCCAGCACAGCCTCGAATACCTGACCTTTATAACTATCCAGGCTCAACAGTATTTTCTGGCCCTTCTTCATTTTGACAATATCGTATTCATCCACTTGCAATTCGATGATATAATCGCTGGCATCACCCACTACTGCGAGCGTCATTTGAGGCGTTACAATTTCGCCGTTTTCAATCAAAATACTGTAAATACGTCCGTCTGTCTGGCTCCTGACGGTAAAATCACCCTCGAGGGTTTTGCTGATGGACAGGTTTTTTTGTGACTGGGCAGCGGAAAAATTCAATTGCTTTTTGAGTTCCTTGTACCGCAAAACGGCTGTTTCGTACGCCGTTCTCGAACTGGAATAGGCCAGTTCTTTCAGTTCCAGTTCTACTTTCGAACCAATTTGCTGCGCCCAAAGTCCTTTTTGACGTTGCATCAAAACGGAATCATTCTGCATTTTTTGTTTAGCCAGATCCACATTCGCTTTCATTTCTTCCAGCCGGTCGCCCTGCACATTCAAAGCGGCAAAATCGGCTGCCAGGCGCGCGTTATCAGTATTGAGACGGGAACTTTCGTTGGAAAGAATAAACAAAGGATCACCCTTTTTTACCAGGTCGCCTTCAGCAACCAGCATTTTCAGAAGTAGTCCGCTCACTGTCGAATGCACCTGGTACTGGTTTTTGCTTTTGACCACACCCGGAGCATAAACGGACTCGGTGATATTTTCCAAAACGGGTTGGGTTTGTTCCGTTTTACTTGTACATCCTGCCCAAAAAATAAGGGAAAACAGGAAAAAACAGCGTTGTAGTATTGCGAACATGAGGTGTTGGCTTTTCGGCAAAACTACAAAAAAAAAATGCTTGATGATTTGAAAAGGGCTGATTCTTTTCAGGAGCAATCAACAAAAAAGGTTGTGAGTATAAACAATTCGTTATCAGCCAGATACAGAATGAAACATACAAAATACCGAAGGGTGTCATCTACGTCTTGCGTTACAGATGACACCACTTCGGTTTTGGTTTATTGGGCCTATGGCGGGAAAACTAACTTACACACTATCTTTAATGGCACATACCCAATGAACGTGAACAGAGGGCCGCATTTTATTTTGTTTTTACCAAACTGGTTACAGAAATGAAATATATGCAATATATTTGATCTATCGTGGCAGATTCTATGTGACCTATATGTTAAAGAAACTTTAAAATAAAAGAATATAATTCTGAATCTACCATGCATTGCACCATTCATTCAGAAATAAATTTGGACATTAACATAAAACCTGCCTATTTTTGCAGAAAAAATTACGGACGGCACAGGATTTGCCACAATAAGCCCGAAGGCATTCCGTTTTCCTCAAAAAAGCAACCAAAGTCATTAACAATAAAATTTGAATATTAAATGAAGAACTGGAAGAAATTGCTCGCTTTCGCTTTCATGGCTACCATTTTCCTGCTCGAAGCCTGCCATCGCGGCAGCGGCTGCCCGGGAAGTGATTTCTAAATCCGAAGACTTACCCGCCCACTACATGCCTATCAATTGGATCGCAATTACGTCGTCAGCCGATATCGAACATATTAAGGCCCGATCTGCCGAAGTCCCCTGCCTGATTTTCAAACACAGTACCACTTGTAACATCAGCGCCATCGCCAAATACCGTCTGGAAGACGACTGGCCGGCAACAGGAAGCGAAATAGAGCCCTATTACCTGGATTTACTCCAATATCGGGATCTATCCAGGTATATTGCCGATACTTTTGAAGTGTACCACGAATCGCCACAAGTGTTGTTGATTTCCGGAGGAGCATGCGTTTACGACGCTTCTCATCTGGATATTACGGTGGATGAATTGCAGGAAGCACTGACTACCATGTAGCACTAACAAGAAAATTACTAATCCAGATACCGATTTTGGAAGGCGCGGGCGTGTTGCTCGCGCCTTTTTTTATTGCGGG